>CAJONN010000012.1 GCA_905235955.1 uncultured Marinilabiliaceae bacterium | reverse complement strand
AGAAAATTATCGTAGCGAAGCGCCCGAAACGATTTTCTGTTTGAGCGAAGCGAGTTAAAATCGTTTAGCGTAGCGAAGATAATTTTTAGCGGAGTGGCATCAGCGACGAGTTCTTTTTTGTTACTTTTTTCTGTCGGCACAGAAAAAAGTAAAATTAATGAGAAAGCCGTATTTGGAAATTTGTTTGCAGAATATTTCTACTTGCGAAACTTGAGTAAAAATATATCCACGTAATATATTCATTATCAAACATCAAAACACAACACACATTTTAATAACTACACTTTTATTGTCTGCTACACTTTTTTTAACTAATATTGCATATCCAAAAAAAGAAAAATCAGGCAAATCAGACAATAAAAAATGACAAAACACTGGAACATAAAGCCATCGCCCGATGCTGACGATATTATCGATCTTTCAAGAGCATTAGGAGGCATACACCCAGTGTTGGCGAAACTCCTCATACAACGCGGCATCACCAACTACGACGAAGCTAAAGCCTTCTTTCGTCCAAACCTCATCAATATGCACAACCCCTTCTTGATGCAAGGAATGGACAACGCTGTGCAACGCATCAACCAAGCCATTGCCAACAACGAAAAAATACTCGTCTATGGCGACTACGATGTTGATGGCACTACCGCTGTGTCGCTCGTTTACAGCTATTTGCGCCAATATGTTGATGCTGACAATATCGGATACTACATTCCAAACCGATACACCGAAGGCTATGGCATCTCATACAAAGGCATCGACTATGCTGCCGACAATGGTTTTGCACTCGTCATAGCACTTGATTGTGGCATAAAAGCCGTAGAAAAGGTTAGCTATGCCAACCAAAAACATATCGATTTCATCATTTGCGACCACCATACACCCGGCGATACCTTGCCCAACGCTATCGCTTGTCTCGATCCCAAACGAAACGATTGCAATTATCCTGACAAAAACCTGTCAGGTTGCGGAGTTGGCTTCAAACTGATGCAGGCTTTTTGCCGAAACAATTTCTATAAAGAAGACGACCTGCTGCAATATCTCGACATCTTGGCTGTGAGCATTGCCTCTGACATCGTGCCAATAATAGGCGAAAACCGCATTTTGGCATTTCACGGACTGAAAAAACTCAACACATCGCCTTCTGTCGGATTGAAATCGATAATAGAAGTGGCTGGTTTGCAAGGCAAAGAGATAACCATAAGCGACATTGTTTTCAAAATAGGACCACGCATCAACGCCGCCGGACGAATGAAGTCGGGCACCGAAGCCGTCAGACTGCTCGTTAGCGACAATAGCACCGACGCTGATGCTATTAGCCGACTCATCGACAGCCACAACGAAGAACGCAAAGACCTCGACCGCACTATCACCCAAGAGGCTCTTGACATGATAGAGAAGAGCGAAGAACTGAAAAAACGCAAATCGACAGTGCTATTCAGTCCCGGCTGGCACAAGGGCGTTATAGGCATTGTGGCATCGAGACTTACTGAGTCGTATTATCGCCCAACAATAGTGCTCACCGAGTCGAACGGACTTGCAACAGGTAGCGCACGCTCTGTTGATGGCTTCGACCTCTACAAAGCCATTGACTCATGTTCTGACCTGCTCGAAAACTTTGGCGGACACATGTATGCTGCTGGTCTGACCATGAAATTAGAAAACGTTGAACCATTTATTCAGCGATTTGAACAATATGTGTCTGACAATATTTTGCCCGAACAACTAATACCACAAATCGACATCGATGCCGAGCTCCACTTGTCTGACATCACCAATGGTTTCTACAATATCCTGACGCAGTTTGAGCCATTTGGACCCGGCAACCTCAAGCCCGTATTTCTCACACGCAACGTCTACGACTACGGACACTCTAAGCTTGTAGGCAAAGATAAAGATGCTACTGACGTTGACAAAAGCAAAAAACACCTCAAACTCGAAGTTACTGACCCACATTCGCGTAGCGTAATGAACGGCGTAGCATTCGGAATGGGACACATGATAGATCCACTAAAAAATGGCGAACCAGTGAGCCTTTGCTATACCATTGATATGAACGAATTTAAGGGCTACCGAAACCTACAAATAATGGTAAAAGATATGCTCGCAAGCACCCCCGACAATCAATAATTTTTGCTCAAAAATATGAAACGCGCCCTCTTTATCGACCGCGACGGCACTCTCATAGCCGAACCGCCCGTAACTTATCAAGTCGACACACTCGACCAACTCGAATTTATACCCGGCGTCATTCGCAACCTATATTTCATACAAAAAAATCTCGACTTCGAGCTCGTCATTGTTACCAATCAAGACGGACTTGGCACCGATGCTTATCCGCAGAAAAACTTTGATACAGTGCAGAGCAAAATGCTGCAAACGTTTGCTAATGAAGGTGTTACGTTTGATAATATACTCATCGACAAATCGTTCCCTGAAGATAATCTGCCAACACGCAAACCCGGCATAGCCATGCTCACCCAATACACCAATGGCGACTATGACCTTGAGCACAGCTATGTTATTGGCGACCGCCTTACCGACATGCAATTGGCACAAAACTTAGGCTGCAACGGCTTGCTACTCACATCCAATACTGACTCTATTGGCATCAGCAAGTGTCGTCCATGCGCCTCGTGGGATATGATAAGCGAGCTACTCTTTGCTGGCGAACGCACCGCTACAGTGCAACGCACTACCAAAGAAACCGATATCTACATTAGCCTCAACCTCGACGGCACAGGCAAATGTGACATACAAACAGGCTTAGGATTTTTCGACCACATGCTAGAGCAAATAGGCAAGCACTCAGGTTCTGACCTCAACATAAAGGTGAAAGGCGATTTGCACGTCGACGAACATCACACCATAGAAGATACCGCCATCGCCCTTGGCGAAGCACTGCTCAAGGCATTGGGCAACAAACGTGGCATTGAGCGATACGGCTTCTGCTTGCCTATGGACGACTGCCTCTGTCAAGTGGCGCTCGACTTTGGTGGTAGGCCTTGGCTCGTATACGATGCTGAGTTTAAGCGAGAAAAAATAGGCGATATGCCTACCGAAATGTTTTTGCACTTCTTCAAAAGCCTTAGCGACTCAGCTCGTATGAATCTCAACATAAAAGCTGAAGGCGATAATGAACATCACAAGATAGAAGGCATTTTCAAGGCATTGGCTAAGAGCATCAAAATGGCTGTAAAGAGAGATATTTACAAATACGAATTGCCATCGACCAAGGGAATGCTCTGACCAAGAGTTTAAGCGACGAGTTCTTTTTTTGGGGTCGCTCCGCTCAATCATTGTTGGAGTCTGCCGATATAAAAAATACGCATACTATGACACTAAACATATATTTTGGCGAAAAAATAATGCACCTCGCAAGCAATGCCGACCTTAGTGCCGATGCTTTGCAACACTACACTGTCAACCCAACGCCTGAGCAAATAGCTCAAGCCGTAAGCAACTTTTTGCAATCTAATGATACAATTGAGCTAAATATTTGTAGAACTGATATTTATAGTTTATTAGGCGATGTGCAAAAATCGTTCAAGCTCATCAGTGCTGCTGGCGGACTAATAGAGAATGGCAACAGCGAACTATTGGTTATCTATCGGCGAGGTATGTATGATTTGCCTAAAGGCAAAAGAGAAAACAACGAAACCAACGAAGAGAATGCACTACGTGAAGTGGCTGAAGAGACCGGTCTCAATGCCCACATTGTTGCTCCACTTGCCGATACTTATCACATCTATCAGCTCTCTGACGGACAATATTGCCTCAAAACAACTCATTGGTTCAGAATGAAGGTAGATGGCACACCTACGCCCACTCCACAAACCGAAGAGGACATAGCAGAAGCCAAATGGGTGAGCCCTGAGCAACTAAAAACACTTGCACCCAAAGCGCATCTCTCGCTCCGAGATATATTTCTTAATGCATAGAAAATATGAAAATATCGCTCGAAGAATTTAAGCAGCAAATACTTACTGACTATAGGTTAAACCTCAGAGTTTGCGCCAATACCCCTGATGAAGCCTTGCATGGATGCGAACTTGCGCAAGTAGCTCTGTCGAAGTATATTAGCACCGATGCCTACGTTGCCACTTTTCCTGATAATGCCTACACCTTGCGCACCAATCAGAGCATTGCTGGTAATACCATAAGTAGCGCCATCGAAAAGGCTATAGCTATAAAAAACAATGCGCCACAAATAGTAGTTTGCTCATCGGCACGCCACATTTTCGATGCCATCTTCGATGCCACATCGGCACAACTGCCAATAGCTTTTGTGTTTTGGAATATGAAAGACAAAAACGGCACACAACGCCCCAATAGCGACTTGCTCAAACTGTTCAATAGTTTCGCCACATATTTTCGCAATGGCTTGAGTGTACAAGCTGTCAAAGGCAACGACTATCCGGCTTTATGCCTCACCTTTGAGCAGCAACTAAGCACTACACGCACCAAGCGCCTGCCCTCTGTTACCATTGTTGAAGGGGCTGACGAATGCACCAATTCATTTTCTAAGTGGATAACCGAACGAGATATTTTTTCGGCCAAAGAGTTGCTCAACGAGACTCAGCAGTTCCAAGCGTAACTGCTCCCAACGCTACCTCAGGTATTTGACTTAGCGCATTGCAACATACCTCAATAGTTGACCCCGTAGTTAATACATCGTCAACAAGCAAAAGCCTTGCACCAACATAGCGTTCAGCGTTGCGGCACTCGTAGGTAGTTTGTATCGATAGCCAACGTTGTTCTCGATGTTTTTTGGTTTGCGAAATGCCTTTTTCTACCCTGAAAAGCACATCTTCACGCACATCGAGCCCTGTTACATCGCTTATGCCAAGCGCCAATTGTGTGGTCTGGTTGTAGCCTCGTTGGCGATATTTTGACGGATGAAGAGGTACTGGTATCAAATAATCGTAGTCGTTGTCAAAACCACTTCGCTGCATCATTTCGCCAAGTATGCGTCCCATATATATGGCCACATCTTTTCTGCCCAAATATTTGAAGGAGTGAATTATTTTGCGCAGTCGTTCGCCTTGCCTAAAATAGAAACCCGAAAAAGCCGACTGCAATTTCAGTTTGCCCCAAAATTTCTGCTCAATAGCATTGCCCCTATACTTCTCAAAACCTGTGCGAGGCAATTCGCTTATGCACGTAGAGCATACATATTCATTGTCGCCTTCGTTGAGCATATAACCGCATATTTGGCATCGGGCAGGGTAAGCAATATGCTCAAACCCTGCCATTATGCCTTGTAATATTAGCGGAAGCGACATATCTCTGTCTGATTCCTTAAGTTTATGATTGCTTAAACCACTTCCACATCTCTTTTAGCGATGGTTTTTTGCCATACATCAGAATGCCAATACGATAGATGCGTGATGCCATCCAAGTAGACAATACAAACGAGCCTATCAAGATGATGACAGAGAGCACTATTTGCCACATTGGCACACCAAAGGGTATGCGCGCCATCATAACTATGGGCGATGTAAATGGTATCATCGAAGCAACTATTGATATTGTGCCGTTAGGGTCTTTGGCTGCATAAATAGCTATGTATAAGGCTATTATTATAAGCATTGTGAGCGGAAGCATCAGCTGTTGTCCTTCGCTTTGGTTTTCAACGGCTGCACCTATGCAAGCAAAGAAACTTGCGTAGAGCAAATATCCGCCAATGAAAAATATTACAAACATCACCAATATCTCTATAAAGTTGATGCCAGAAAGCAGTTGGAATACTTTGCTGATCATGTTTTCGTCAACTTGCTCTGCTGCATTGGCAAGCTCTGTTACATCAGGAGTTGGTGCCAATATCGACGCAACAATTGATATTGCACCGCCTATTATAAACCAAATGGCAAACTGCGTGAGTGTAGTGAGTGCCACACCTATTATCTTGCCCATCATTAGGTCAAATGGGCGTACCGACGATACCAATACCTCTATTATTCTGCTGCTCTTCTCTTCCATTACGCTCGACATAACCATCGAACCACTGACAAGCACAAAGGTGTAGATGAGAAACATTACAATAAAAGAGACTAAAAAGCCCATTATTGCTGAACTCTCGCTATCTGTGCCATCTTCTGATATGTTGATAGTTGCAACGTTGGCATGCAGTCCATTTACCACATTGAAGAGCGAATCGAGTTGTGCTGAATGTTCGCCATAGTTTGCCAAACAACGTTCGCGCAAGCCATCGCGCAAGTCGTCTTCTATCTTGTTGACCAAATCGATGGTTAGCGTTGAATTTGAAAATATCTTGACGCTATCTTTATATTTGGGCGAACCTTCTATGAGCATATAAGCATCGAAGTCGTTGGTGTTGCACATTTGGCGTAGTTCACTTTCGTCAATGTCTGACGAGAGATTGCTAAACGATGCAACTTTATCAGTTTGCAAAAATTTGCCATAATAATCAGTATGGTCAACTACAGCAATAGATGTTTCGGTTTGTCCGCCAAATATTTCGATGAGTGCTGGCAAAAATAGCAATAGCACTATGCCAAGCGGTGCAAGTAGCGATATGATGATGAAGCTTTTTTTGCGTACTCGGGTGATATATTCTCTCTGTATTATAAGTCCTAATTTGCTCATTTTCTTAGTGTTAGTGTGGCTTTATTGTTTGGTGACTGTTTTTATAAATATGTCGTTCATTGTTGGCAGTTTTTCTTCAAAGCCAACAATGTCTACCTTCTCAAGCACGTGGCGTATCAGTTCGTTGGCCGATGTTATCTCTTTTGAGCGTATTACAGCTGTCTGATAATCGCGTGTTTGTCCGTTTTCGAGCACCTCTATCTTGTTGTCGGTGAGCAGGTTGTTAGCATCGCCAGTAAACTTAATGCTAAACATGTTTTCTTTGTATTGCTGCTTTACATCCCACACTGAGCCACTCAACACGGCTTTCGACTTGTTGATGAGTGTAATGTTGTTGCATATCTCCTCTACCGATGCCATGTTGTGAGTAGAAAATATCACTGTTGCGCCATTGTTGCGCAGTTCGAGTATTTCGTTTTTGAGTAGGTTTGCATTTATTGGGTCGAAGCCACTAAATGGTTCGTCGAATATCAGAAGACGTGGCTGATGCAGTACTGTGGTGATGAATTGCACTTTCTGTTGCATGCCTTTCGATAATTCTTCTACTTTGCGATGCCACCAGTCGGCAATACCAAATTTTTCAAACCATACTTTTAGTTTGGCTTTTGCATCGGCTTTGCTCATACCTTTGAGTTGGGCTAAAAATATGGCTTGTTCGCCCACTGCCATTTTTTTATAGAGTCCTCTCTCTTCTGGCAAATATCCGATGTTGGCAATGTCTTGTGCACAAAGTTTGTGCCCGTCAAACAGTATTTCGCCACTGTCGGGCATTGTTATCTGATTCAGAATGCGAATAAATGTTGTTTTGCCAGCACCATTTGGTCCGAGCAGTCCGTAGATTGTTCCTTCTTCAACATTGATATTTAGGTTGTCAAGTGCTCTGTGCCCTGCATAATCTTTTACAATGTTGGTAGCCTCTATTAATGCCATTCTCTTGTTTTATATTTTTATACCTATTATTATTACGTCGTCTATTTGTTCCCAATCGCCTTTCCATCGCATAAATTCTTCGGTCAGTCGCTTCTTTTGCTCCTCCATCGGTTCGTTTACTATTGTTTCGAGGAAGCGTTTGAGTCTACCTGCTGTATATGGTGGTTTTGCTTCAGTAGAGCCGTCAAATTGGCTTACAAAGCCGTCTGACGATAGGTAGAGTGTGTCGCCTTTGCGAAGTTGTATTACGGTTTCAGTAAATTCATTGCTGTTGCGGTGTTCGCCAACGCCACGTCGTGTGCCTTTTATTTCGGTGAGGCGTCCGCGACTGAATATGTATATTGGGCGGCGTGCAGCAGCTGAGCGCAATCGCAATGTGTCGAGGTCGAACTCAAATATTGCGCAGTCCATACCGTCTTGTGTCTCAATGCTTTGGTTTTTGTTGAGTGTAGATTTTATGCCTTTATCAAGTTGGTTCAATAGGTTCGATGGGTGACGTTCTTCCTCAGAGTGTGTTGAGTCGTTGAGTAGCGATACGCCTATCATTGTCATGAAGGCACCCGGCACGCCATGACCTGTACAGTCGCCACAGCAGAGGAGTACTTTGTTATCGTATTGGTTGAACCAATAAAAGTCACCACTTACAATGTCGCGAGGCATAAAGAGTATAAATGAGTCGCGGAATGGGAAGTCTTGCAAGCTATCGATTGATGGCAATATGGCTGTTTGTATGCGCTTAGCATAGTTGATGCTGTCCATCACATCTTTGTTTTTGCGCTCTATTTCACTTTTTTGCTCACGTAGTGTTATTGTTTGTCTGTCAACTTCGGCTTCCAATTCTTTCTGTCGTTGGCGTAGTTTTTTCTCTCTCCATTTTGTTATTACCCTCACTATCACGAAGATAATGAATAGCATAAACAGTGGGAAGAATATTGACTTCCAGAATGGTGCATCGATGTGTATTTTGATAGCAAGTGGCTTGTCGCACACTACGCCATCGCTGTTGAAGGCTCTGACGTAGAGCACATAGTCGCCATCGGGCAAGAAGTCGAACTCTTTGTGGTTTTGCGTACCAAGTGGCATCCAGCGTTCGTTGTCGTTGCTGTTCATCTGTAGCCAATATTCGTAGCGCACTTTTTGTGGGTCTTTCATGCAGATGCCTACAAAGTCGAATTCAAATTTGGCAACATTGCCATCATAAGGGTAGGCAAGGTCTATCTCTTCATCTATGTTGTGTTTTCTGCCTGATATTGACACCTTTGTAAGGTTGATGATTGGTGCAACACCGCTACGTTTGTCGTAGCGAGTGATGTAATGCACTACGCTTGTTGTCGATGAAAACCATAGGTCGCCATTTTTTGCTTTTGATACGCCGTTGAATTCAAGTCCTAAGCCGTTGGTGTTGTTGAAGGCACGTATGTTGCCTGTGTTGAGGTCGATGCAGCTAAGACCGGGCTGATGGTATACCCAAATGCGTTTGTTGCCGTCCATCGATATGCCGTAGCAGTAGTTTTTCTCAAGTCCGTCGGCTGTGCTTATTGATACTATTGAGTCGTTGCTGGTACAGAGCACACCGTTGCTTACTGTGGCCAACCACATACGTTCGCGGTCGTCTACCACCATACCTGCCACATTCACTGGCACGTCTGACAGACG
The DNA here is from genome assembly GCA_905235955.1 of uncultured Marinilabiliaceae bacterium. Lineage (GTDB taxonomy): Bacteria > Bacteroidota > Bacteroidia > Bacteroidales > Marinilabiliaceae > W3P20-009. The sequence continues at coordinate 9,077 of CAJONN010000012.1, read as the reverse complement.
ATGTGTTTCAAAGCTACCATCTTCAGTTATTGTTGTGATGCCACTATCTTTGGGTCCGAACCATATTTGTCCCTCTGGGTCGGCATAGACGAAGTTGATATTGTTGTGAGGCAATCCATCGATGGTGGTGTAGCAATAGCTTGTTTCTGTTTCGATGTCATAGATGATGAAGCCACCCTGACTTGCTATGTATAGCTTGTCGTCAGAAATTACCATGCTGTTTACCATTTCGCTGGTGCGTGACTCTTCAGCATATTGTAGGCGATAGAATTTATGTTCTTGTCCGCGCTTGATATAGATACCTGCCATATCGGTGCCAATATATTGCACGTCGCGTTTTGGATCAAAGCATATTGACGTTATTGATGTGCCACTGGGCAAGCCCATAGATGTGTCGAAATATTCATAGTTTTCAACGCACTGCTTATCCATTCTGATAAGTCCCATGTTCATGCCTATCCATACATTTTTGTCGTCAACGGCTGCCGATGTTACTTTGTGCCTATGAAAGCCTATTTCGGCAAGGTCATATTGTGCAAAATAGTTGTTCACCCATGCTACTACGCCGCCGCCGTATGTGCCAAACCAGAAGATGCCTTCGCGGTCGAACATAATGCTTGAAACGAAGTTGTTGTCAAGACCATTTTTCTCGTTGAGCGACAATATTTCAACATATTCTTTGTCGTCGGGCATGTATTTCCATTCTTTTAGGCCGTTGCCCCATGTGCCTATGTATATGTCGCCGTTGCCTGCTTCGTGTATGCTTCTGATGTCGTAAGCTATTTCGTCGGCAGAGCAGCTTTCAAGGTTGCGTTCAAGTTTTTGTGCGCCATTTTCTATTGAGTAGCGATATATTTCGCCCTCGTCGGTGCCTATCAAGAATACGTTTTTCTCTTGTGTCGACACTATGCAGTTTGTTGTGCTCGATGGCAAGTCATATACCTCTTCGGGTTCTTTAAGTTCGCCGTCTACATCAAATTTCACTATCATTGTGCCGTCTGACGTACCCACCAAGAGTGTCATTGAGTTGATGGCTTTGATTGAGTAATATATGCGTCGACCAAATTTTTCGCGGTCGAAGAAGGTCCGAACATTGTGGTCAGGGTCTATTTTGATGATGCCGTTGTTTTGCTCAACTGCCCAAATGTTGCCTTTGTCGTCGAGGCACATATCTTTGATTGGCGCATTCACCTCTTCAACATATATTTTCTGAAAATGTCCGTTTTTGTAGGCACTAAATTGTCCGTTGCCATGTCCGCACCATAGGTCGCCGTCAATGTCGATGAGTAGTTTGCTTACAAAGTTGTCTGATAGCGAATCGCGTGTGGTGTAGTTGATAAATTTTAGGCCGTCGTATTTTGACAAGCCTTCAGCCATACCAATCCACACAAAACCATTGTTGTCTTGCACAATGCTATAAACGTAGTTTTGTGGCAAACCAGAAACATTGGTATATTTAGCTAAGTTGAATGTCTGTGCCAACGAGCCAATGCAAGTGAATATGACGATAACTATGGCAACTATTAGGTGTTTCATGTCGTTGTTTTTCGAAAAACAAAACTTTTAAACAGATTCAGATTCTTTTCAAAGAGTGAAACTATAAAAAAAAACGTCCTTTGATGGTGTTTTTTTTACTCCATCAAGGACGCAATTTAATGAATTTTATCAAAATCAGGTTTGCTCAATGAAATAAAGTTTACGTCGGTGCGCAATTTTACTTCTTTTGTTTTACACCTATGGTGTATTTGTATTTTGGAATACCGCCAATAGGCACGCTATAGAATGGCATCAACTCGCCATATTGGTTTTCGAGGAATATTACTACATTGTTGTTTTTCAGTGGCTTACTCTTGAATTTTACCATCTGAATATCCCACGATGTACCTTTTTCAGCCTCGTCTACTTGGTGTGTGCTTGTTTGCCATTCATCGTTGTTGCTCACTTTCATTGGTATGCCATTTTTCGCTACTGATATGATGCGTATCATGCCATCGTTGTCCCAATCGAAGTTCGATTGCTTTATTGAAATAACTTTGTTGTCGATGTACGGATAGATGTGCGATATTTCTGAGCCTGAGTCGTGCATACGGAATTTGTATTTGAAGTAGTAAGCAAATGCGCCATCAACTTTGATGTTGTCGTTGGCATTGCGTGAGAGGTACATTCTATACATGTTGCCATCATCGCCACCTAAGCCTTCAACTATTATTTTGAATATTCTGCCACCAAACTCTGGCAGGTTTTCGCCCTCTGATGGGTTGAATGGTCCGAAGGTGTACCATTTGTTGTCATATGTAGCCTCGCCACCAAATGTTTTAGTGGCTAAGAGTGTACCGCTATCATACTTGCCTTTTTCGTTGCATTTTTGTGCATCTTTTTCAGAGCATGAGCCAGCGCCACCATACACACTGAAACGTGTTTTGGTGTTCCATGTGCCGTTTAACTCATCGTGTTGTCCGCCTACTTCGGGGTCGAATATGCGAATGTATATTGGCTGAGTATAGTCGGCTGGTATCGAGAAAAATATTATTTGCAGGTGGTTGTCATCGCCCCATTCTGTTTGACCGTCTTTACCAAAGGTCATGAGGTATGGAATGTTTTCGTCAACACCCGGAACTGGTTGTGCGCTGACTATTTGTACCAATCCGACCATTGCACAAATTGACAGAAGGAATGATTTTTTCATATATCTAATATTTTTATTATTGTTATAACTATATTTTTTTACTCTACTGTCACATAAGTCCATGTGCAGAGTTTGAGCGAAGAGTTTTCTGCAGCAACCGTGCCACATTTCACTCTATACGTACCTTTCTTTGAAAAAGTGACACTTCCTTTCTCTCCTCTTCCTTTTGTGCCGTTGCCAAAGTCCCAATAATATGTTTTAGGGGTGAATTTTGTGATGTTTTTGTCATCGGCAACAAAAGTTACTAACTGACCTGCTTTTATGTTTTCTGGTACGTGTATGTTTACTTGTTCGGGCTTTGTTAGTTCCATTTCATATTGAGCAATAGTAAATAGTTCTTCGCCACTTGTTTTGTCGAGTACGCTTAATTCTATTGTGTAGTCGCCCGGTCCGTCAAAGCAGTGGTCTACTTCAAGTCCGTTGTATTTGTGCCCATCGCTTATTGTCCATTTGAAGCCAAATTGCTCAGGGTCATAGTTTTCTGCTGATTCTTCAAAGAATGTGTAGCAGTAGTTTTCTTCTTGTAGCTCGTGTTCCTCTTCAAAGGCTGGGAATTTTTGGCGATAGAAGTATATTTTGTCAGTTCCGTGCCTGTTCGATGTAAAGTAGCCCCACTCTTCGTCGTCGCTACAGCAGAAGCCATAGTCGTTTTGGTTGCCATTCACTTTGAGAGCGTATCTGACTGGGTCAGTAAAGCCATTTTCGGTGCGAGTGGTGTAGTATATGTCAAGTTTTTTGCTGTCGGTGCGACCATTGCTTGCGAAGAATATTTTACCCGATGGATGGATAAATGGCGTTGTTTCTTGCCCTGAGGTGTTGATGTTGCTGCCCATATTCTGTGGCTCGCTCCATTCTCCGTTGATTTTTTCGCAATAGTAGAGGTCGGTTTGCCCCTGTCCGCCAGCTATGTCTGATACAAATATCATCAGTTTGCCATCTCTTGAGTATGTCGGATAGCCGGTATTGGCAAAACGCATTTTTACATCGCTGGGTACACCGTCGCTTTTGTCGGTGGTAGAGGTGTAGTCATATATGGCAAATGGCGCACCTTCTATGGTCTCTTCGCTCTTGTCCTGAGTGTTTTGCGTTACGTGCATCACTTTGTCGGCATCAAAAGCTATTGCTGTTTGGTTGTAGGGTCGGTTGCTGCGCAACATAAGGCTTTTGGCTTTGCCATGTACTTTGCCTTTGCGCAGGTTTACTTGGTAGAGCTGATAAAAGCGTTCGCCATACTGGTTGTAGTAGTTGATGGTTATGTCGTTCTTTTTGTCAGAAGCAAAGTATAGCGTCGAGTCGCAAATGACTGGGTTTATCGATGTGCCACCATCAGTCAGGTTGAGGGTCATTACCTCTACTTCTTGTGCTGTAGCTGTTAGTGCTGCAAGCATTGTGGCTATATATGTTGCTAATTTTCTCATAGAGTTTTCGTGGAGCTGTTTTTTTTAGAAGAATCGTCGGCTTACTGTTTTTACTTTGTAAACAAGGTCGTATTGGACTGATATTTCGTGTGAGCCTTTGTTGTATCCGCTAAGGTCGCCCGTTGTGATGCTATAGTTATAAGCTACACGCAATTGTGGCAATGCTTGCACGGCTACACCAATGTTGAGTTCTTTGGCTGAGCTGTATGCTACATCTATCCAAATAAAATCTTTCCAAATGCCTGTGAGTGTGCCTATTGTCTCCATGTCGTACTGCTTGCTGTAGTTCGCCATTACTGATGGTTGTATTTTTATTTGGTCAGAGCCAAATAAAACGCCTGCAGTGGCTATGTAGCGAGCGTCAGAAGGCGAAAATTCGGCATCAACTTTGTCAAAGTCATCGCTAACAAAGAACGATGTTGTTGAAATGCCAAAGAATGCTCGCTGACCATATATTGTTATACCAAAACCAAGCAATGGCGCAGTGTTGGAGGTGTTTTCTGAAAATATTTCATCGCCATCGTCTATCACTTTTACTTTGTTCCAATCGGTTTTCTTTATGGCTATGCCGGGTTGCAATGCCATGCCCATCCATGAGCGTTCACCTATCCTGAAACGATAGCCTATAGCTGCACCAATGCCAAAACTGCTCGATTGGTGTATTTTCTGATCCCATATTTGTCCGCCCACTACTAAGTTGTTTGAGCGCAGTGGTGCGTGCCCACTCAGGAGCAAACTTATTGGAGTGTTTTCTATGTCGGTCCATTGTTTGCGTCCGCCAGCAAAGAATGTTAGGCCTTCGCGGCTACCAGCAAATGCTGGGTTGATGGCAAACTGATTGTGAATGTATTGACCTACAATGATATCGTTTTGGGCGCAGATGTCGATGTTGCAAACAATAAGCATCGCTATAGCCAATATTGTATTTCTTAATGTCTTCATCATTTTTCTTTCAATATTTTATATCACAACGATGCACTATTTTTTGTTGCGTTTTATTACCAATGTCTCTTTTATTGTCTTAATGCCTTCGCCTTCGAAAATATATATATAGTATCCATCGTCAATGCCTTCAGCATTCCAATTGTTGCGATAGTTTTTTTGTTCGTATACTATTTTTCCTCTTGCGTCATAAACTGTCAGGTGGTTGTTGTCTGGCAAGCCTTCAAATACGAGGTAGTCGTTTTTGCGGTCGGCGTTGGGGCTAATGCCGTTGGGGGCATTTATTTCGGCAAAGGTGTTTATTACTTGCTCTATTGAGTTGTAGCAGTCTTCGTGGTCTTTCATTACGTTCCACTCAGTATATTTGGTTGTAATATAGCCAGTTTTGTTGGTGCGGAATTGCAAGAATACTTCTGACGGATTTGATGTGTAGCCATATATTTCTGACGATATTGGCTCGTTTATTGCTTCGTTCCAACCCGATGCTGCTATTATGTTGTCTACTTTGCTCAGAAGTGTGTCGTTGGCATGGTTGCCATGGCGATGAAAGTCGTTGGTTATCTCCCAGTTGAAGTTTATTTTTGCTTCTTTGCCAAATGCATCGAATATGTCGGTGTTTGACTTGATGCGGGTGAGCCTTACGTCTCTGCCTACAAACTCAATGGTGTCAGTAGGTGGGTCGAGTTGTGGCTTGCGGTCGATAACTATTATTGAGCCTTTCATGCCTTTGGCTTCGGCTATGCAACCATTGGCATCAACTATTGAACTGATGACGAGCTCGCCACTCTGTTTCATGGTGAGGTCTTTGGTTACGGTTTTGGCTTCGGGCAGGTTGTTGAATTCTTGCCCGTTGGATAAGATTATGGCAAACGGACCATTGCCTTGAGTTGTTATGTCGCCTTGGAAGTTGAATGAAGGGTCGTCGTCAATTGCGGTGCAGATGAATTGCTCGCTATGGTCGGTAGGTGCGATGGTTGCTTCGGGCAGATGCTTGAAGCTGAATGTGCGTGTGTCGGTAGCCGTACATTTGCCACCTGTTGTTTCGGCAAGTATTACGTTGCAGAAACGTTCTGCATCGCTTTGCAAAACGCCGTTGCACACACTTTTATCGGTATTGCTGAGCGATAAGAATTCGTTTGTTGTTGCCCAGCTATATGTTGAGATGTCGCTCCAACGTGTGTCAGCTTTAAATGTGGTGCTGAAGCCGCAAATTTCGTCTTTGTCGGGTGATATTATTTGTGGTTTCGGTGTCGCCCAAAGTTGTATCGTAAGTTCTTTGTCTGATTTTACTTTGTGCTGAAATCCGCTAAAGTTATAGAGCAGATTGAAGTGTATTTTGAACTCAACATGCCTCAAGTCGGTTTGGTTTATGATGTTAGCTAAGCCGTTTTCGTTCAAGTTGAGTGTGCCAATAGATATGCTTGTTTCTGCTTCGTTTTTTATTGGGTCACCAACATCTCCTTTGAATATGTTGCCTATTGAAGGGGTGATGGTTCGATAAAGAATGCTATTGACATAGAGGTCGGCCTGAATCTGACCTTCGCCATCAAAAACAATAGGAATAGGTGTGTTTGTTAGTTTGAATTTGACCTCAACGTTTTGTTCGTCGCAATAAACTACTTCATAGCCCGTGTCGTTACCCGACAAAAGTATAAGTTGAGGTTCGATAAATATTTGTGCAAGGATATTTATGTTGCAAACCAACAGAAACGTTGCTACAGCTAATGGTTTTCTTATCTTGAATAGGTTGTTTTTCATCTTCATAGATTATTAGCGTATGGCTATGGTAAAAAGTATACTCGTTGCAAAGATAATACTTTCAGTTAATATTTTAATTATCTTTGCAATAATCGTTCAAGCAGTTGGTGGGTTTCTATATTTTACCTTCTGTTTTTTTGAGGGATAAAGTAAAATATATTTGATAATTTTCAGTATATGTTTATTGCTTGTAGATAAATGTTTGATTGTAATATAATAAAACTCATAATTAGATAAGAAGAAAAGTCAACAATGGAATGGAAGCAACTACTGACCCCGCAACGTACAGGTCAACCAGTGGAAAATGTAAATCATAACCGAACAGAATTTCAGCGCGACTATGACCGACTTATCTTCTCGGCACCATTTCGCCGTATGCAAAACAAAACTCAAGTTTTCCCGCTTCCGGGTGCTATATTTGTACATAATAGGCTCACACACAGCCTCGAAGTGTCAAGTGTAGGGCGTTCGCTTGGCAATAATATAGCTCAAAAACTTGCTGAAAACAATGAAACCGACCAAAATAAATATGCTGAAGAGATAGGCTCTATTGTGGCTTCGGCATGCTTGGCTCACGATATGGGCAATCCGCCTTTCGGACATTCGGGCGAGAGTGCTATCTCACACTATTTTAGCAATAGCGAAGGATTGCAATACTTGAGCAAACTGTCTGATTTAGAACGTTCTGACCTTGTCAACTTCGATGGTAATGCCAACACTTTTCGCCTACTCACACACTCATTCAACGGCAGGCGCGATGGTGGTTTTGCACTCACATATCCAACAGTGGCATCGGTGGTGAAATATCCGCGCTCGTCGGCCAATGTGAAGAAGTTTGGATATTTTCAGCAAGACAAAGCTATATTCGACGACATTATGCAACGCCTCAATGTACCCATTGTCGATGGTCAATATGCACGTTATCCACTCGTATATTTGGTAGAGGCTGCCGACGATATTTGCTACCAAATAATGGACATAGAAGATGCTTATAGGCTTGGAATCCTGACTTACGACACTACTCGCTCACTGCTAATGGGCTTTTTTGATAGTAGCGAAGAAAAAAAGGTGTTTGAACGCCTCGACAATGTGTGCCACAAAGTAACTGACAAACACGAACAGGTGGCATATATGCGCTCTATAGCAATAGGTAAACTTGTGCAGCTTTGTACCGATATTTTTTGGAACAACAGAGAGGCTATTTTATCTGGCACATATCAGAAGAAGGCACTAATAAAAGATCTTCCGCCTTTCGAGGCTGAAGCCATGCAACGTGTTAGTAATCTGTCTGTTACGCAAATATATAAGCATCAGTCGGTAGTAGAGATTGAGCTGTCAGGCTTCACAATAATAGGTACGTTGCTCAACGAATTGATAAAAACTATCAACCAGCCCGATTTGTACTATTCTAAACTTCTTGCGCCATTCATTCCTGAGCAATTTCGTGTGAGTGCTGATGCTTCGCTCTACGACAAGCTACTCTCAGCAGTCGACATAGTTGCTGGCATGACCGACCTCTATGCTCTCGATTTGTTTAAGAAAATAAAAGGTATCGGATTGGGATAGATTCGCATCTCTCACTGAAATACGAAAACGGAATTTTTACAATATGAAAATAGCGCATCTCTCTGATACTCACAATCTTCATAATGAGGTCAAACTTCTGCCCGAAGCTGATGTGGCAGTGCATAGTGGCGACTTCACTAACTACGGCACTGATGATGAGATACTCGATTTCATCAATTGGTTTGCCGCTTTGCCATATCGTCATAAAATTTTCGTCTGTGGCAATCACGATTTCAACCTTTGGGATGCCGACAATATCGAAGATTTGCCTCGCAATGTGCATTTTTTGCAAGATAGAGCCGTGGTGATTGATGGTGTGAAGTTTTATGGCGCAGGCTTTATGCACTACGCTTGTCGCATCCCCAGCAACGTGCAAGTGCTCATCACTCACGAGCCTCCGCGCGGCATTCTCGACCGCGAAGATAGCTGTGGCATAGGCGAATATGGTAGTGATGAGATATGTCAGCAAGTGTTTGATCTGCCGGCACTTCGCCTACATCTCTTTGGTCATTCGCACGGCAACTATGGTCAGAAAACTGAGCAAGGCATAATATTTAGCAATGCCGCCCTCGCCGACGACTTTGGCAACATCGTGCACACACCACGAGTGATTGAAATCTAAGATGACTTAAGTTTCGCAAGTAGAAATGTACTACAAACAAATCCACAAATACGACCTTCCCATTAATTTTACTTTTTATTTCGCT
>CAJONN010000011.1 GCA_905235955.1 uncultured Marinilabiliaceae bacterium | reverse complement strand
TTTTCTGTATATATTTTTCTGTTACTGGCACCCAATTAGCCAAATATTGGCAAAGGTAATATTTTTATGATTTAATAATATAAAGTTATTAACTTTTCACACATAGAACAATGAAAAATGCTTCTCACTCTTCTTTTACTTTTGTAAGAAAAATAACTCGTCGCCTGATGCCACAACTTTTTGGCTTTTTGCAAATCTCAAATATCAGAAGTAAATTTAAACCGCATTTTTCACCTTTTTATTTTACAATATCGTGATAAAGATTAACACCATAACAACCAATGTTTTGCGCGAACAGACTTACATTTTGAGCGATGAAACTTTGGAATGTGTCATTATCGACCCCGGTTTTCAGACACAACGCGAAAAAGATTCTATTGACTCTTTTATTGCCAATAAAGGGCTAAAACCTGTAGCTATATGGTTCACTCACTTACACTTAGACCATATTATGGGGGCACAATATATCATTGACAAATATGCTGTACCTACATTTGCTTGTCAAAACGACTTGCCCCTGCTCAAGGTAAACAGAGCTATGGCTATGGCTTGGGGCATCGACTTCAATGCTGATAATTTACAGATAGACAATTATATAACCGACGAACAGATTTTACATTTTGGCAATAGCCAGATAAAAGCACTACTTGTACCCGGACATTCGCCCGGCAGCATTGCTTTCTACTCAGAGGAGGGCGCATTCTGCATCAGTGGCGATGTACTATTCAGATGTAGCATTGGACGTAGCGACTTGTATGGTGGCAACGAACAGATACTACTCAACTCTATTGCACAAAAAATACTCACCTTGCCACCCGAAACAACCATCTTCCCCGGACATGGCTATGCAACTACCGTTGACGACGAAAAACTACACAACCCCTATCTGAAACAACAAGACTAACCAAAACAAAAGAGACCTACCGACTAAAAAAGATAGCCGAATAGGTCTTTATATTTTCAGAGATAAAAATCTGAAGCTTTATCGCGAAACGTTGCCAGAATCGCTACCACCCATTAGGGTAAGTACATCGCTGACACTCACTAAGTTGTAATCGCCCTGAATGGTATTTTTGAGTGTACCAGCGGCAACTGAGAAGTTGAGTGTTTTTTCATCATCGTCAGCAAAGTTGTTGAGCCCATAGATAAGTCCGGCAGCCATTGCATCGCCACAACCAACACAGTCGACAACATGATCAATCAGATGCGTTTGTCCTACATAGAATTTGCCATCTGAAGTATATAGCAACTCACTCAATACGTGTACATTAGCACTAACAACATTGCGCAATGCTACAAACATTTTTTTGCAATTTGGAGCTTTTGCCATCACTGCTTTGCAAAACTCTTTGTGCGCCTCAATATCTATAGGATCTGAGGGCGAAGTAGCGTTGTATGCCACAGGACTAACGCCAAATGCTTTTTGATATTCGCCTTCGGTACCAAACATCACGTTGCAATGCTGAGCAAGTGCTGGCATCACCTCTTCGGCACTCTTGCCATACTTCCACAAATTCTTTCTGAAATTGAGGTCGGCCGATATGGTAATGCCTCTTTTTTCGGCAGCCTCAATAGCTTCGAGCGTAACGTCAGCTGCAGATTGCGACAACGACGGACCTATACCCGACCAATGAAACCATGTTGCACCTTCAAACACTTTATCCCAGTCGAACATGCCTTTCTGAATGGTGCAAAACGACGAGTTGGCACGGTCATAAACTACTTTGGCAACACGAGCCGAAGCTGTATTTTCAAAATAATAGAGTCCGAGTCTATCGCCACCATATATAACATGCTGTGTACCAACATTGTGTGAGCGCAAGTTCATAATGCATGCTTCGGCAATGTCGTTGCTTGGCACGCGTGTAACAAAATCGCTCTGCATACCAAAATGTGCAAGCGACACAGCCACATTGGTTTCGCTACCACCAAATGTAGCATATAGAGTGTTCGACTGCTGAAACTTCAGATATCCGGGAGGTGTCAGACGAAGCAAAATCTCACCAAAAGTTACTACTCTATTGTTCATTGTTTTTTATAGCTTATAATGTAAAACTTACAATTTTCTCTGTCGTGCTGCTTCAAACAAAATAATGCCAGCGGCTACTGACACATTGAGGCTCTCGATATGACCATACATATCAATTTTGGCATTCTGGTCGCATAGTTTGAGTATTTGTCTTGATATGCCTTTATCTTCTGAGCCCATTACAATAACCACCGGACCAGTAAAATCTACCTTGTGATACTCCTCTGCACCATGTTCTGTTGCTCCCACTATTCGATAACCCTTATCTTTGAGTGCACGCAGAGCATAGTATGTATTCTGTGTGAGGCAAATAGGCATATAATGCATTGCGCCAGCCGATGTTTTTACTGACTCGCCATTGATAGGTGCCGAACCTTTTTCAGGCACAATGACGGCATGCACTCCGGCACAATCGGCCGAACGTACGATGGCCCCCAAATTGCGCACATCGGTGATGCCATCAAGTAGAAGAACGAGTGGCTGCTCGCCCTTCGAACGTGCGATGTCGTCTATCTGATCAATGCTAACGTATGATATGTGGCTAAGCATTGCTACTACGCCCTGATGATTGGCTGTTGTAATGCGATCAATAACCTCAGCATCAGCAAATTGTATTCTGATACCTTTCTGCTTACACACTTTTTGCAATTCAGCAAACAGCTCACCTGACAAGGCTTTGCGTGCCACTATTTTGTCTATCTTCTTGCCAGCATTGATGGCCTCAATTACTGCCCTAATGCCATATATGATATTTTCTTGCATAAATGCTTAATTATTAATCTGTTCTAATTCGTTTTGAGCCTCTTCCCAATGCTTCATCTCAGCTTCGAGGGTGGCACTTAGCTTGTTATATTGCTCTGATAACTCCATAGCTTGTTCGTTGGAGCAATTGGCCATACGTTGCTCTATATCAGCTATTTCTTGCTCAAGTTTCTCTATTTTAGCCTCAACATCTTTTACTGCTCGCTCGGCTTTGCTACGTTTTCGGCTTAGCTCTTTCTGTTCTTCATACGATAGCTTCACCTTAGGCTCTTCTTTTGGTGCTATGGGTTGCGATTTCTGAGGAACTGATGTTGTATTTTTTTGTTCGAGTTCGCGCAAATTCTCAAGTTTGCGTTCTTTCAAGAAGTCGTATATGCCACCCAAATGCTCTTTCATCTTCTTGTTGCGGAATTCGTATACTTTGGCTACGAGTCCGTCAAGAAATTCGCGGTCGTGACTCACCACTATCACTGTGCCATCAAAGTCAGCAATGGCTTTTTTCAGCATCTCTTTTGAACGTATATCGAGGTGGTTGGTAGGTTCGTCGAGCACAAGGAGGTTGACAGGTTCGAGCAATAGACGTATCATAGCTAAGCGTGTGCGTTCGCCACCTGAAAGCACCGATACTTTTTTGTCGATATCTTCGCCCGAAAACATAAATGCGCCCAATATATCGCGTATTTTGGTGCGAATTTCGCCTACTGCAACTTTGTCTATTGTGTCGAATACGGTATCATCGGGCGAAAGTTTATCAGCCTGATTTTGTGCAAAATAACCTATCTTTACTCCATGTCCGAGCACTATTTCACCTTTGTGTTCTATCTCTTGCATTATCATACGCGCCATGGTTGTTTTGCCTTCGCCATTGCGCCCCACAAATGCCACTTTTTCGCCTCTGGCTACTTCAAAATCTACATTCTCGAGCACTACATGGTCGCCAAAAGCTTTGGTAACGCCCTTGCCTCGCACTGTGATAGCGCCCGAATGAGGTGCTGGCGGAAATTTGATATTGAGTGCTGAGGTGTCGAACTCGTCAATTTCTATGCGTTCTATTTTGTCAAGTTGCTTTATTCGGCTTTGCACTTGCACAGCTTTAGTAGCTTTGTATCTGAAGCGTTCGATAAATTTCTCAGTGTCTTCTATCATTTTTTGCTGATTCCGATAGGCATTGAGTTGTTGCTGAAAACGCTCCTGACGCAATTCTAAATATTTGGAATAGTTGGCTTTGTAGTCGTATATCTTACCAAGCACTATCTCTATGGTGCGTGTTGTAACATGGTCAAGAAAGGCTTTGTCGTGAGAGATGACAACAACGGCACCACTATATCCTTTCAAGAAATCTTCGAGCCATTGTATCGACTCTATGTCGAGGTGGTTGGTAGGTTCGTCGAGGAGGAAGATGTCGGGGCGCGAGAGCAATATTTTTGCTAGTTCTATGCGCATACGCCATCCGCCCGAAAATTCACCTGTATTGCGATTGAAGTCGGTGCGTTCAAAGCCAAGTCCTTTGAGCGTGGTTTCTATTTCGGCCACGTAGTTGCTTGCGCCAAGCATGCTTAGACGTTCGGTTTTGTCAGTAAGTTCGGTCAGGAAGTCGGTATACTCTTGGCTCTCATAGTCGGTGCGTGTAGCGAGTTCGTTTTGCATGGCTTCAAGTTCGGCCTGCATTGTTTTTATCTCGCCAAAAGCAAGTTCAGCTTCTTCAAACACTGTTCTGCTATTGTCGTGCGTCATGTGCTGAGGCAAATAGCCTATTCGGTAGCCTTTTGGACGGCTCACTGTGCCAGATGTTGGTTGCTGCAATCCGGCTATTATCTTTAGCATTGTCGACTTGCCAGCACCATTTTTACCTGCCAAGCCTACCCTATCTTTGGGAGCTATGTTGTATGTAATGTTTTCAAATAGGCGAAAACCGCCAAATTCAACCGTAAGTCCGTTGACTGCAATCATGGTTATTCTATGTTACTTACTGTTACACTGTTGTCTGGTGCAAAAGTTATCTTCTTGAGACCTACATTTATTTGTCCGCCCCAATTTGACAATTTTGAGAATTTGAAGTTAGACTGTGCCAAACCTACTTTTACATCGTTGATGCTACGAATGAGGTCAGGTCCTTTTTCGCGCAGTGCTGTGATAAATTGCATAGCTATATCATAGCCCCAAAGTGCATATTCGCTATAGCCCGACATACCTTTATTTTTCTGGAAATATGGTGTAAAGGCTACAGGCTCAGCAAAATATTCGCGACGATATTTCTGCATTATTTTCTGCGTCGAAGTGTTGTTGTAGTCGATGGCAAAGGTGGTGTAGATAGTTGTGTTGAGCTTGTGAAACACCTCAACTTCTATGGTTTGGAATGTGAGCCACTCGCCCATGCCATAGAGCGATACTTTGGCATCTTTCTTTTGGTCGATAGCACTTGCTACAGCCACCAATATGCTATTTACTTGCGCCTCTGACACGGTGGGCAACAATAGTACATTTTCTTTTTCGGTGCTAAGCATCGAACGCAATCTCTCACTCTTTGAAGCATCGTATGTTATTTGCTCATATTTAATGCCAAGTTGTTGACACTGTTGGCGCATATGCTCGTATCGTGCTACGTCGGCTTTGCTCTTTGTAACGCAAGTAAGCAAAACTACATTTTTACCCACACAGTCGGCTATTATACGGTCGTCAATAACGCTGCTTGTGAGTGTATCGATAACGCTTGCTTGGAACAGATACGGATTTTCGTTGATAGTACTATCCATCTGTGAAAATGGCAACACCATAGGTATGTGGTTGGCTTTGGCCATAATAGCTACGTTGTGCATTTCATCTTTTTTGGCAGGACCTATGATAAGGTCGATATTGGGCGATGTAAACTGACTAATGGTAGCTAAAGTCATTTTGTTGCTTGTGTCGTAGACGTGCAACTTGATGTTGGTGCCCAAACTATATAGCGTGTCAGCTGCCATTCTAACGCCCTGATAAAACTCTAAATAACGATAGGTCTTGAAATTTATTTCAGAATTATTCTGACGTGCTTGGCGCAAACGATAAAGTTCATTTTCAGCGTCAAACGGAAGCATAACTGCCACATTGAGTGTAGGTTTGCCAAGGCTATTGTAATTGTAAGCAACTGTGTTTACCACGTCAGACTGCGAACCAATATATTGCGGATTGACCGTAGCTGGCGAACTATTTTGAGCACTTTCGCGTTTTGGGATGCGCAATAGCTGACCGCGTTTCAGAGCATATACATTGATGCCCGGATTGGCTTCAGATAGCTGCTCAGCCGATATTTCATATTGTTTGGTGATGCTATATAGTGTCTCTTTTTTCTTCACTTCGTGCGATAAATAGGTCTGACTATATGCATTGACTTTAGGCACAGCTACAATTTGTCCTACCTGAAGCATTTGCCAATTGATGTTGGCATTGGCATCGGTTATTTTGTCTTGAGCAACATTGTAGCGAGCTGTAATAGAATAAAGTGTTTCGCCTGCTGCAACTCTATGATAAATAAAGTTGTCGTCTTCTGACGGAATATCTGTATGAGGTATGCGCACAACTGTGCCAACAGCAATAGCATTGATGTCGAGTACGGGGTTAGCTTCAGCTATATCTGATGCCTTTACGCCATATTTTGCTCCAATGCTATAAAGTGTTTCGCCTTGCTGAACAATGTGCAATCTATACTCTGACGATTTGTTGCCATCAGGTACCACCTTCAGCACTTGCCCTTCTGACACGCCAGCCATTGCCGATGGATTGAGATTATAGAGTTCGGTAAGTGTAAGACCATATTGTTTGGCAATAGAATAGGCTGTTTCACCTTTTGCTACCACGTGCACTGCATTGCTAGCAGTGGACTGAGCATTGGCAACGGGTATTCTGATGGTCATACCAACCACCATTCCTTTTTCTTTAAGTTCCGGATTGGCAGCAATAATCTCTTCCTGAGTTACTCCATTATTGATGCCCAAACGATATAGGCCATCGCCTTTTTCTACTACATATAACTTATATGTTCGTCCGTTTTCTGTAACTATTTGCTGTCCCATAGCTACTACCGAGACGAATGTGAGCGACATAGCAGCCAACAATTCACAAAAACATTTCCCCATCGAAGTATATTTTCTGTACAATATGGGTGCAAAATTACTGATTTTTCAGCGTACTTTTTCTATCAACAGAAAAAAGCACCTATATTTTAGAAGTATTTCTAAACTTTTTGTACTATTTCCCAAACGATATTGTACTCATTTTTCAACCTCATCAATCTACAGAGGGCAACAGAACTATTGTGCTCCGTTGCCCTCTGCCGATTGATGTGTTATTTTGTTTTAGTTTTCCTCTCCTTCATCGTCTTCTTCAATATTTACACCCGTTGCTTCACCTTTGAGCAATGCCTGAGCGTTGAAGTTGTTCATAAAGGCCATAAACTTCTTGTCGTTTTCATCCACTCTGATGCAGTTGTAGCCGCCGCTACTTCTGACTGGGTTTTGCGCCAAATATTCGTTGAATTCTTCATCAGAACTGCGCATATTGAGCACCCATTTTTTCGTTGTTGGATAATGCAACAAATTGATATATAGCCAATAACCATCGTCAGTACTTAGCTTCATAAAAATGCGTGGCACCAAACCTACCGTTCTATTGCTTGCTATTAGCTCAGCCGTAAGGTGCATTTTTTTGTTGACGTTGCGTCCGTGCATCATCATCAGATTTACATCAGCATCGCAAATGTAGGCCTTCTCGGTTGTGAGCCATGTAAGTTCAACATTATCAAAGGTAAATAGGTTGCCACTTGTAGGCAATAGTTGTTTCTTGGAGTCAAGACCTGTCCAGCGCATAGCTTTTATCTCCTTTACTCCCGTAGTGTCATATAGCTCAAGCAAACGTGCTTCGTATTTATGATTGGCTGTATCACACAAAGGTGCTGATGTGCCCAATATTTTTTGGTATATCATAGTTGCCAACTCAGGCGAGAATGGGAAGTTGATATTCATCAACGCATTGACAGTCTGAGTGTTGGTAGTGCGATCATCACGTATATTACCAGCCGATGTTATCACAAACGGAGCTTTGTTGCCCATCATTTCGCTTATACCAAGTTTGAGTTCGCCAAAGCCTGTTATGGCGTTTTCTGGTGGCAAGAAGCTTATAAGCGAACCACGAGCATCTATCTTTTCTCGCTTCTGTTTGCTTGTTATGTCAAAGCGTTCAAATATGTTGTTGTAGAACAATATACCGTTGCTCGACACTATTGATATGTCTGAATTATCTTTGCGCACTTCAGTAAATGAGCTATATACATGTGTACTATCGTGGCGTATGAAGAAGTCTTTGTATATCTGATGACGTTGCTTCGGATCAGCTTTGTATACAAGTAGTTTTTCGCCTATTGGTATTTCTACTTTCTCTGGGTTGATAATCGATGTAAAATATGTATAGCCCTTTGGTCCTTGCGGAGCATCATGTATCATACGCACACCGCCGTCCCACTCAAGCAGTTGTCTCCAACCTTTGATGTGCACCTCGCCTTTGAAGGCAAAATGGCGGTCGAAGTTGATATCTTCGGTGTTTCTGCCAATGGCGTTGGTAACAAATATGGTATTTTTCTTGCCAAGCGAATCGACCATCTCTTCTTTGCGAGTAAAGATAGAATCCATAAAGATGGTATATTTCACTTTTTCTTTGTTGTAGAAGTCGTAGTCGCCTATGGCTGTATACTCTACCGCACCTTTTATCACCGAACGAGCATTGTATATTTGATGATATGTAGTGTCGTTTTTGATGTCTATTTTGGTATTTTTCAGTGGGTCGATAGCTATGGTGTGGCGGTCGTTGGTTGAGCGAATAATCATTTGTCCGTCTTCTGCCAAGTTTATCTTAGCATCGGCACAGTTTACAAACTTCACCTCTTCGCAGTGCATTTCGTTGGTCGAAGCGTTGTAGATGGCGTATGGCACGTTGAATGTGAGTGGGTCAACTTTTTCGCGTTCACTCTTCATACATTCAAACTTCAAACCCGGGTCAGCACCATGTCTACCAATGGTTTGCTCATTGCGCTCCATATCCCACGTAAACTCTTTTACCCATGTTTTGAATTTGATGGTGTTGTATTTTTTCTCACCGCCTTCAGCACTTTTGTATGAAAATTTACCAATACGTTCGTTGAAGTCGATGGTAGACACCATACATTTTGAATCTATTTCGGTTTGCATTTCTGCAGCATAATCGTGCCTTATCTTTATAAATGTCTCCATTTCGGTAAGTGCATCGTTGGTTTCGTATGGCACTCTGCTTTTGGTGGCTGAGTATATGCGGTCATAGAATTTATTGTCAGCAACGCGTGCTATGTCGCGGCGCAAACCATCTGATACGAGTTCGTTTTCGCCATTTCCGAGTTGGCGATATTGTGCAAAATATGTACTATCTGTGGTAAACGAATGGTCAGTAAAATCCATTATCGAGGCTTCAAGTTTGGCGCCAAATGGCAATTGTGCTTCGCCAAGTCCGTGCATACCCTGAGGCGTAACTGACAGTCCGCCATCGAGCAAACAGTCGTATCTGCCTTCTACTTTTTTGCTTGGGAACATTCTGAATTTGCCAACTGTATTGTATACGTTGAGTTTATCCTCCAATGGGTAAAACTCGAGTTCGGTTTCACCTGTTCTCATCAGTCCGCGCTCGTCGGTTATCTGCTGCTCAGTGCCTATTTGCACACCCGGATATACTACGCCGGTAGTGGTCTCTTCTACGCTGAAGTTTTGCGTATTGCCAAGAGCCATATCGGGCAAGAAGGTAAAATCGTTGCTTGTTGCTACTGAGGTCAGATAGTGTAAGTCGCCACCACCTCTAAGGCCGGCATTCGAAAGGTCAATGGTTGCTTTAAGCAGTGCTCTGTTGTCATATATCTGATAACCCTCTTCAGGTGTTTGAGTTACGAAGCCGAGCGAATTGTCTTCAGGGCGTATAACGAGTTCGTGGCGTATGTCAGGCATGATGCCTGATGTGAGCACGCCATCAAATTTGGTGTTGGAGTATTTGATGTTGTTGATGTCGTTGAATACAAACGGGTCGACTGTGTAGTAAAATTTGTCGCGTGCATATTGTCCGTCTTGTATATGGTCAGCATCGTAGTATATATATGACTCTTTGGTTGATGTAAGTTCTGGGTATTTAGGATCTCTGCCACGCAAGCCACTTTTGTTGTTTGGCATGTCTATTTGCAAATATCCGGTAAGGTCATGAATGGTGTTGTCTATTGGCACTTTCACTGGCATACCGTATGGGTCGAGTTCGTTGGTAAGCACTTGCATATTCAACGACTCTATGCGGTCAAGCACTATGTTGTAGTCGTTGTATGAGAAGTAGAAGTCTTTACCTTTTAGCTCTACCATGCCGGCTTGTACTTTGCCATTGAATTGGAAGTCGCGATTTTTCTTCAAGAATATTCTACCGCTATCAGGGTAGAAGGCTACGTTTTGATATTCTGATATGGCTATGCCTGATACGCCATTGAGTTTTATGTCGTAGTTGTTGAGATCTATTGTGCCATTGGGTTGTACGCCATGCACCTCTTTGTCGTATTCTGTTGTTTGGCTTTCAAATATCATTACGTCGTAGTCAATATCTGCCAAACGCGGATTTTTGAGGCTTGGATTGTTGCGTTTGCGAGGGTCAGCAGCTTCAGCTTCGGCGAGGCGGTTGTCGAGGTAGTTGAAGAGGCGCTGTGTGGGCGTTACTTCGTCAGTAGCTTCATCGTAATCTATAAAGTTGTCATACGAATATTGTATCATTTGCTGCCTTACTTGCGATATGTCTTTATTTATAAATTGTGCATAGGCAGTTACGTCAAACGAATAGCCACCATTGTAGCGATAGAAGTCTTTGATGTTTTGGAACGGGTGTGTCATTTCCATTCCTTGTATTTCATTGTATTCTTCTTGCCTGTAATAGTCTATTGATTCAAACATTGCCAAGCCTCTACTTGCACCTTCAACCATACCAAGGTTCATATCTTTAGAGCCTATTTTCCATTTTATTTGCTCTACGTCAAATGTTACCATGTGATATGTGTCAAAGTAGTTGCTCTTTTCCATGCCTTCGCCATTTCTGAGTAGCGATATTTCTTTGCTTTTGTCGTCGTAGCGGAAACGCAGTCCGGGATGGCGTATTTCGCCTTCTCCGAGTGCAATGTTTATTTTTGTGTCAGAACTTTCTATTTTGTCAGGATACAATGCAAAGCTAAGTGCACGTGCGGTGATGAATGCTGTATCTCTTTGATATACTGTCAAGACGGCCGGATTTTGTGGCGTACCGCTACCCTGAAATCGCCTACCTATTTGTGAAAAACCACCTTCGTAGTCTATGTTGGGGAAGATGCCTTTTACTTCGCGTCGTTGATCGTCTTTGGTGAAGAATTTTGGATAGGTTTGCCCTAATGTGCTTTTGCGTGGCACTACTTTGTGCTCTATTCTACCATAAAGTGGATAGCTAAAATAGTCGGTATTAGTAAATTTGACACTGTCAATTTCGAAAAAGCTTTTCGACATATCTATGTTGTATGCGCCAAATTCTGCATGCGTTTTTTCGCGTGGCAGGTCGCAACGTTCCCATGTTATAACACCGCTCTCGCCTACAAATGTTTTGCCGTCAAAATCTACTATACCTTGTGTCTCTATTATGTCGATACTATCGCCTTGTGCACAGCAAACAATACGCGAACGAGGTATTTTTATAAACAATTTGGTTCCTTCACTCGAAAATGTTACGTTAGTTGCATCAGTTTTCCATAGTGCTGAGTTTGATTTGGCTACAGCACCTGTTTCTATATAGGCGTTGGTTTGGCTGATGTAAGTTTGTATTTTTTGCAGGCTTATGCCTTTGCCTCGCAGTTTTTCGCTCAACACGTTGTGCCACACGTTGTAGTTGTTGTCGGCTATTTTTGCATTGTCAGTGCTCAATGTCATTATGAGGCTGATGAGTGTATGATAGTCTGGGTATGCTCTGGCTTTTTTCTTCTTCAGTAGGTTGCAGTCGGCTATCAGTTGTTGTTTTCGGCTCTCATCAGTTTGTGGTGCTTGCATAAAGAGCCTAAGCGATTGTATAAACTCTTTGGCTGCTTTTTTGTCTTGCGAGAGCTTGAATATGTCGTCCATTTGCCTCACAAATTCTTCAGGGTCAGAGCTAAAATCGGTGCTCTGAGCTTCACTTTGCGTGGTGTGTGTGAGTGCTGCTATGCCTATAGCTACAAATGCTATGGCTGTGCAGGCGGCTTTGATTATGGGGTGTTTCATTTTCAAGTTTTATGGTATTTCGGTGTTGTTTGGTTATTTGCTAAGATAGAGTGCATTCCAGTCGTTGAGCACTTTTGTTTCTACGAGTTGTAGTCCAAAACGTTTGGCTTCGGCTTCTACTATGTTGGCATCGGCTGTGTAGAATCCGCTCAGCATCATTGTACCACCTTTTTTCAGTGCGTTGGCATAGTGTTGCATGTCGGCTACAAGTATGTTTCGGTTGATGTTTGCCATTATTATGTCATATTTATTGGCGGTTGTCAGCAACGATGCATCGCCCAACTCTATGTTTATGTTGCTTACTTGATTGAGTTTTGCGTTGTTTTGAGTGTTTTTGTAGCACCATTCATCTATGTCTATGCAATCTACTTTTTGTGCTCCGCGCTTAGCTGCCATTATGCCCAATATGCCTGTGCCACAACCCATATCAAGCACTGTGGTGTTTGATATGTTTTTTTCGAGCAAATACTCTATCATCATTGTTGTTGTTTCATGATAGCCTGTACCAAACGACATTTGCGGATCTATCACTATCTCATATTCTATGCTTTTGTCGGCATCATGATACGGACTTCTTATTCGGCATTTATTGGCTATCACTATGGGTTTGAATTGGTTTTGCTCCCACTCTTTGTTCCAATCTTCGTCGGCAATGGTTTCTATGCTATACTGTATGCTTACTCCATCTACCATCGGATTGAGTTCTGATAGCAATGCTTCGTTGTAGTTGCTCTCCATGGCATAGCCTATTATGCCTTCTGCTGTATCTTCAAAGCTATCAAAGCCTATTTCGCCCATCTGCGCTGTTAGCAATGCTGCTGCGGTTTCGTTGTATGGTGTGAGGCGTATGCTCACTTTTTTATATTGCATGTTTTTTTTATTTTTCTCCTAACAATAAAACGACTCTTAATATTCTCACAATAAGCCTTTTATACAAAGTATATATCTTTTACTACACCTTCGCCTACTGCATCGTTTATCTTGCTTATTATTTTACTTTTGAGCATTATAAGTTCTTGTTTTACAACGCTCGATGTTAGTTGCACACATAGTGTACCATTGTTGATGTATACTTTTTGTGTTACTCGCCCCACTGTTGGTCCTACTATTACTTGCCATAGGTTTACAGCTCTATTTTCAAGCATCTGACTACCTATTTTTTCTTCGCGCATTATGTCGAATATCACTTCTGATAGTCGTTTTGATGTATCCCATTTACCTTCCATAGCTCATTGTGCTTCAGTTACGTTTCCGTTGTCAACTTCAAATATCTTATGTTGTTTGTTTACTTTGTCAAGTATTTTTTGCAAACGTTCTTTATTGGTGTCGGTTACAAATATTTGGTCAAAATGCCCTGTAGCTATTAGTCCTATGAGGTTAGCACCTCGCTGTGCATCAAGCTTGTCAAATATATCGTCAAGTAGCAATATGGGGCGCAAACCATTGTGCTCGGTCAGATATTGAAACTGAGCCAATTTGAGTGCTATAACAAACGACTTGCGCTGCCCCTGCGAGCCTACTCTTTTTATTGGATATTCGCCAAGCATAAAGTCTATATCGTCTTTGTGTATGCCTCTTGAGGTATAGCCCAATGCTACATCTCGACGGCGTGTTTCAACAAGCCCTGCATAAAGTTGGTAGCGTTGCAAGCCTGTAACGTAGCTCATATTTACCTCTTCTTTGCCCGACGATATTTCTTGATAATAATGTGTGAGCACTGGTTGTAGCCACTTTACAAATTCGCTCCGACGCTCTGATATTGCCTCGCCATAACGCGCCATTTGTATGTCGATAACGTCGATGAGCGATGTGTCTATTGCTTCGCTCTCTTGCTCTTGCATTTGCTTCAGTAGGGCGTTGCGCTGTTGTAGCAACTTGTTGTATGCCATTAAGTTTTCTAAGTAGCCTTTGTCGCACTGCGATATTACACTGTCAGCATATTTACGCCTCTCTTCAGCGCCATCGGCTATTAGCAATTCATCAAATGGATATATCACTACGGTTGGTAGCAAACCTATGTGATCTGATAGGCGCTGATAATCTTTTTTGTTACGTTTGAATTGTTTTTTTTGTCCGCGCTTCACGCCACAATATATTTGCTCTTGCATTTCGTTGCGTTCATATTCGCCTTGTATCACAAAAAATGGCTCGCCATGCAATATATTTTGGCTGTCGGGCGATGAATAGAAGCTTTTGCAAAACGACAAATAATATATAGCGTCAAGTATATTGGTTTTCCCTACTCCATTGTGCCCTACAAAGCAGTTGATGCCACTGCAAAATGTGGTATCGGCCTGAGCTATGTTGCGATAATTGACTATATGCAAGTTTTTCAGATACACTTTATTTGATACTCTTATTTTTTGTTTATTCGTCTAAAAAGCCTATAATGCAACACCTTACCAACTATTCCGGTTTGCAATATTATCAGCAAAATGATGTTGGCAACCCACATTATTGCCACATCAAATATATAGGTATCTATTGGTGTGCCAAATATATATTTATATGGCGAATATAGCGGAGCACTAAACGACTCTTGTGTGTCTTGATATACGGGCTCCGACTTTTGCCAAAGCCTATTGTCATACTCCATTATCACGTCAGAAACTATTGCCCCACTCTTTGAGCAGACGAAGTCGCTTATGCTATTGTTGCAATAGCGATGCCTGAGTTCGTCGAGTTGCTCACGAGGTATGCTTTTTCTGGCTTTGTCTTCTGCCAAGTCGGCTTTATTGTAGCGTTGCACGTTGTATTTGCGCACACTCTCTATGTAGTTTGATATGGTTTCGTATGTTACTGAGCAATACATTGCCAAGCTAAATAGCTCTGGGCGTGGACGTTTTATTTCGCCAAACACCCTTGTTGGGGCAAGTAGCTCGTTTTTGAGCAATTGCAACTGTCGCTTAGCCTCTGCTGTATTGTTTTGCTTCACAGCTTTTTCAACCTTGTCGAGGCTCACTTTGAGCGTTGGTGCCCAATAGTCTTTGTAATATGTTGCCTGACTCTTCGATTTGTGATATTGATAGAAGTTGCACTCATATTCGTTGTATATAAATTGGTTTACCACCAACGCCTCAAATGCCCACCGAGCTGTTATTGCATTGCCATACATTGGCACTGTGGTTACACTGCTGGCATCGGGGTTCATTTTGTCATATTTTATAAACACACCACTCAATATCAATTGCGGTATTACCATAAATGGTATGAGTATGTATATGTTGATGGTTTTGTCCATACTATCAGACAATATCAGACCTATTAGGTTGGCTGCCACTGCCGTAGAGAAGAGCACGAGCCAATATTCAAACCACATATTTTCTATGCCTAATATGCTGTTGCCTATCAGCACAAATAGCAATACTTGGAATGCAGAGAGCAACGATGTTAGCAAGCATTTTGAAAGTATGTAGCTTAACCTACTCAAATTCAGAAATTGCTCGCGCTTGACTATTTGCCTATCTTGTATGATCTCTTCGGCACTCACCGTCAGACCAATAAAATATGCCACTATTACTGACATGATGATGTATATTGGCATATTTGAGTTGCCTGCATATGTATATTCTTCGCCTACTGACACATCGTAGTAGCGCACCAAGAATGATAGCAAGAAACCCAATATTGGAGCTTCACATATATTGATGAGCAAATATTGCACATTGGCCGAACGTGATTTTACATCGCGACAGAAATATATCCATAGCTGCTTTAAGCGGTTTGGCACCTTGAAGGTTATTGGTGGTAATGGCTCAGGGTCAGCTATATACGATGAGTCGAGCGCACCCCAATAGAGTTTTTCATACCACTCTTCAGGGGTTACTTTGCGTGTGTTGGTTATGTTGCCATATTCGTCAACTATGGGCTGACTTATCATATTTAGCACTTGCTCTACATTCACGTTGCCGCATCGGTGGCACTCTACCTCCCTATTATTTAATATCTGCAAATGATAGCGGAAGTAGGTCAAACTTTCTACAGGGTTGCCATTATATATAAGGTATCCGCCAGTATCGAGCACAAGCAACTTGTCAAACATTTTGAATATGTCTGACGATGGCTGATGAATAACTACAAAGATGAGTTTACCTTTGAAGGTAAGGTCTTTGAGCATCTCTATGATGTTTTGCGAGTCGTGCGACGACAAGCCTGATGTTGGCTCGTCAAGTATCAATATGGCTGGCTCGCGTATTAGCTCTATGGCTATATTGAGGCGTTTGCGCTGTCCGCCACTTATCTTTTTGTTTAGTGGCGACCCTACTTTCAGATTGCGTATCTCATACAAGCCAAGCATGTGGAGCACGCTCTCTATTTTTTCAGCTATAGCAACTTCTGATAGGTTATCAAACGACATTTTGGCGTTGTAATACATATTGTCATACACCGTCAGGTCTTCTATCAAAATGTCGTCTTGCGATACGTAGCCTATCAAGCCTTTTATTTTTTCAGGGTGCTGATATATATCAATATTGTTGATGTAGACATTACCCTCAGTAGGCTCAGTCATGCCAGATATTACGTAGCCAAACGTACTCTTGCCAGAGCCGCTCAC
Organism: uncultured Marinilabiliaceae bacterium; assembly: GCA_905235955.1. Taxonomy (GTDB): domain Bacteria; phylum Bacteroidota; class Bacteroidia; order Bacteroidales; family Marinilabiliaceae; genus W3P20-009. The sequence continues at coordinate 1,724 of CAJONN010000011.1, read as the reverse complement.
ACCCATTATACCTACCAACTGACCTGATTTCGACTCAAAGGAGAATTTGTGTAAGCCTATCTGTTTGGGGTTGAAGTAGTGTTGCACATTTCGGCACTCCAATGTTACTTGTGCTTGCTGACTTTGCAACACTACGTGCTGAATAATATCGTAGAAGAATATTGGCGAACTAACATTGTTTTTTATTGAGGTACCCGGTCGCATGATGTGCGTTTTGTATGGCGCTACTATCATGCCGTTCATCTCTATCTCGCTGTTGCCAAAATATTTAAACAGGAATATACATGCTGTTGGAATAAATATGAAGTGCAATTCGCCATCCAAATCTTCCCAAAATATATGCTTAGGCTCTATTATCTCTGTGCAACTTTCATCGCCCGACATTACTATTTTCTCTGTAACATTTTCAGGCTCAAATATAAACGACTGTATGAGCGAGAGTTCTTCGCGGTTTATATTGAATTTGTCAGCTACAGCATCGTTTACCAAGCCTTGTTCTATATACGATAGTTCGCCGGTGCTTACATATTCATAGAGTTCAACCAATATGATGTATTTCTGATATGGTGTCAGCTCTCGGTTTAGCTCTATGGCTATGCGTGTAGCCTTTGATGTTACGCGCGATATGGCTTTATACTGGTTGCTACTTTTACGTCCTTGCTCAATACTTTGCCTATAATAGTCGTCGTATATGCGTATATATTTGTTGGCAAGGTCGCGATTGAGGTTGAGTGTTAAAAACTTATAAACCACATCGCGCCTCTCCTTCATACTCTCAGTTGGGCGAACCGAGGTTATGACGGCAAATAGGTGTACTAAGGCATTAAGTATTCTGTCACTCATATTTATCCCTTATAATCTCATTACAAAAAAGCCGTTACATTGTTGCAACGGCTCAATATTTTATTCCAACTGCAGTAAAAATTTTGCAGCCTAATTTCTATTCGTTGAGCTTAAATCCGGTCATCAGAATAGCGAAACCAGATGAAGCCATTGTGTCATCAAGGCGTGCTTCTACTATGCAATCTATGTAGCCTTCTACTGTAAAGTCCCAATAGGTAGCGTTGTCATAGTCGCGATTTGAAAAGAGAAGATTGCGATCAGAGTCATATACATTCAGTATAATGTAATTTTTACCTGCCGAACCTGCAGCTATACGATATGTAGTTCCAGAAAAAAGTGTTACGTTGAACTCAGCAACTTCGTCGCCCGTAAGCAATGCTCTGAATGGTTTGCCAGTAACAATAAATGGTGCTTGAAAGCATGTTTTGCAATTGGCTTCAACGGCCTCTGCTTGGCTATTGCCTTGTGTTGGAATCAAAAGGAGCAATAGCAACACTAATGAGAAGTATATTTTTTTCATAACAATTATTTGAGCTATCTTTTCTTTTCAACGACGAATTTAGCAATTAGTTTCATAATCAACAATTATTGCAAAATCTTTTTTTCAATTTATTCATTTTCACAAGTTAGGAATGTACAGAAAACAAGTCCACAAACGTGGCTTTTTCATTAATTTTCTCAAGTTTCGCAAGTAGAAATGTTCTGCAAACAAGTCCCTATATACGGCCTTCCCATTAATTTTACTTTTTATTTCCGCAAGACTCAACGATGATTGAGCGAAGCGAAATAAAAAGTAACAAAAAGAACTCGTCGCTGTTGCCTCCGCTAAAAATTATCTCCGCTTCGCTAAACGATTTTAACTCGCTTCGCTCAAACAGAAA
>CAJONN010000010.1 GCA_905235955.1 uncultured Marinilabiliaceae bacterium | reverse complement strand
ACATTATTTTGTAGCTTGCACTACATTCATTATATAGTCGCCAAGCTTTTCGCATTCTGAAATGAAGTCGATATAGAAAACTCCGAGCTGATAGTTATAAACACCATCGTTGACATCTTGCAAATTTTGCTTTTTGAGCTGTTTGCGCAAGCTGTTTATTTCGCGTTCAATATTATGACTATTGTTGGTATTGATGTTTGGTTGTTCTGGAGCTTTTATCACAAGTTTTACCATTTCGTCTACAGCCTTGTTTACAAGTGCAAGCATTTTGTGCATTTGTTCCATTTGAGCTGTAGTGAAGTCGTCTTTTGAGTTTTTGCGACGTCGGTTGAGAGTTCTGCCCAAATTGTAGCACGAGTCGCCAATACTTTCAAGTTCACCTATTTGGCGCATCATCTTTTGCAAGCGTCCCTTCGACTCATTTGAGAGCCTTCCTTCGCTCACCCTACGCAGATATTTGCCAATCTCTATCTCCATATTGTCGGTGATGTTCTCATATTTCTCTATTCGAAGGAATATTCTTGAGAAGTCATCTTCGTTTTTAGTTTCGAGCAACTCTTCAACAAAACTATACATACGTTGGCAACGCTCAGCAAAGTTGTTGATCTCTTTTTGTGCTTCGAGCAATGAAAGTTCGGCAGTGGAGAGCAAACCAGCTGAAATAAATTTGAGCCTGAATTCCTCTTCTTGTTCTTTTTGTGGCAATACCTTGCAAACCAATGCCTCTATTTGCTTTACAAAGCCTATGAGTAGCAATGTGTTGAATACATTGAAAAATGTATGGAATGCTGACAACTTGTAGAGGTCGTTGGCATTGATATTCATCACATCAGACACAAACCAACTAACTCCGTTGCATGCCGGATAGAAGAATATGAGGAAAACAACTACGCCAAATACATTGAAAAACATATGAGCCAATGCTGCTCGGCGTGCCTGTGTGTTGGCGGTAAGTGCTGCCAAAAAGGCTGTGATGGTAGTGCCTATATTTTGTCCCATAGCCAAAGCTGCTGCTTGTTCAAAGCCAAAGCCCGGTATGTGCATATCAAAGAGCATAAGTGTGATGGCCATTGTTGCCGCACTAGCTTGCACTATCATAGTAACTACAGCACCTACTATTACAAATATCAGTATGGTAAAGAAGCTGTCGCATGGCACTTGGGCAAGCATACTAGCCACATATTGCCCAATGTTGAGGTTTACGGCTGCCGACTGCAAAAAGCTAAGTCCCATAAAGAGGAACGAGAAACCAAAGATAAATTCGCCAAAATATTTGTATTGTGGTTTGCGCGAAAATATGAGTGGCATACCTATTGCCAATAGTGGCAAAGCTACTACGGCTATCTCTATTTTGAAGCCAATGGCTGAAATAATCCATGCTGTAACTGTAGTACCGATATTGGCACCCATTATTACGCCAATAGATTGCTGCAAGGTCATTAAGCCAGCATTTACAAAGCTGACAACCATTACTGTCGTAGCACTCGATGATTGGATGAGAGCTGTTATCAGAATGCCTGTAAGCACTCCCATAACTCTGTTTTTTGTCATTGCAGCTAAAATAGAACGTAATCCATTACCTGCAAATTTTTCAAGACCTTCGCTCATCACTTTCATTCCGTAAAGAAAGAAAGCTAACGAGCCTATCAAACTTAAAACATTTATAATAGTATCCATGAAAAAATAATAAGGATGCTAATAAGAATAATAAATTTCAAAAACTATCGCAAAGATAGTAAAAAGAGAATATTTCCAAAACCATAACTCTTCCATTTAACTCTATCTTGCCACGGCTCTTTCATTATCTCAGCCACCTATCCATAGCAACAAAAATGAAAGAGCCGTGGTTTTCAACAAAAAAATATACTGAAAATTCATAACTTTGTGCCCCAAACAAACACCAGTGCAAATACATAAAGGAATAGAAAACTTACCAACCGATGGTTGCGTAGTTACTGTTGGTATGTTTGACGGAGTACACAAAGGTCATCAGAAACTAATATCTGAACTGGTTGGCATAGCCAAACAAAAGCAAGCACCATCAGTAGTTCTGACCCTATGGCCACATCCCAAAACAATACTTAGTAGCAACCATACCAACGTCAGTTTGCTCTCAACACTCGAAGAAAAAGCGCAAGCCATAGCACAACTTGGCGTCGATCATCTGGTAGTGATGGAATTCAACAACAGAATAGCCCAACTTACACCACTCCGATTCGTCAAAAACATCCTACTCGACAAGCTACATGCACAACACTTCCACATGGGCTTCAATCATCATTTTGGAGCTGGACAAACTACACCAGTTGAGCAATGTCAAATATGCGAAATAGCAGGTCTGTCATGTAGCACAGGCTCGCCATACACCGATGAGATTAGTGGCGCATACAGTTCATCAACCATACGTCAAGCCCTTAATAGTGGCAATATTGATGTAGCAACACAAATGCTTGGCAAGCAATATAGCATCACAGGCACCATAGTGCATGGTGATGGCATTGGACATAAAATAGGTTTCCCTACCGCTAACCTCAAAGTAGATGAGCCGTATAAACTCATACCAGTCGATGGCGTATACGCAGCCCTCATCAACTTTGATGGCACAATGCGTCAGGCAGTAATAGACATAGGAATAAGACCAACCTTAGGAGCCACCGAACACAGAATAGAGGCACACATTATCAACTTTTCTGCAAAAATATATGGTCGAAAAATGACAATTTACTTTTTTTCTCGTATACGAGAAGAAAAACGATTTTCGATGTTAGAAGAATTGGAGAACCAAATAGTTGACGACATAGCCTCAGCAAGGCACATTTTGTGCCAATATGCCCAATAATTAAAAAAAATTTAAAATTAATTTGGGTATTGATAACTTATTGGATATTTTTGGGAATTTATTAGGAGAAAATGTCATAGTGTATGTGATATTTTTTGCTGATTAAAGAATAAAAATAGAAAACGAAAAAGAGATTGTCAAAAAATGAAAAGGTTATTAGTTGTGTTAGCTATTCTGCTTCTTCCGTTGGTAGTAGGAGCACAAGTAACAAAAGCGAAAGCAATGCTTACGCTTAACTTTATACGCTACATAGGTTGGACAGATGAAGCACGCCAAGGCGATTTTGTTATAGGTGTAATTCGAGATAAAGACCTTGCAGACCAAATTAGAGCACAATCAGCAGGCAAAAAATTTGGTTTCCAAGAAGTTGTAGTCAAAGAATTCAAAAACGTAGACGAAGTAGTTGACTGCCAAGTAATCTACTGTTCAAGTGCCGTTAGCTTTAGTCGTTCAGCCAATACCATACTTAGTAAAGTAGGTAAAGGTTCGCTCATCATTACAGAGCAAGAAGGAGCTACAACAAGTGGTTCAATGATAAACTTTGTAGTAAGAGATGAAAAGTTGAAATTTGAACTCTGCAAGAAAAACGCATCCTATGCAGGCATACAATTCAGCTCGAAACTTGAACAAATGACAGCGGCAATTAATTTGTAAAATAAGTACACAAATACGATAACAACATGGCAAACTTAGACAAACTAAAAGATAGAAGTTCGCTCAAAAAACTCCTATCTGGCGATGTTACAATAGCCAAGAAACTTTCGACAGGTTTCGGAATAATATGTGGTTTTATTTTATTGAACGCTATCTTTACTGTAGCTATTCATATCTTCACTCGTACCCAGCAAAGTGCTGAAAACGAAGAGTATACACCAGTAAGGCAAGATATGGACAGAATGCAGTCATTGATTACAGAGTCTAAGCGTCTGACAGTCAACTGGGTATATGTTGACAAGCAACCAGACACGCCTGATAAGCAAAAACTCAAATCAATCATTGACACTGACTTCTTTGAAATATACAACGAAGTAAAAAAACGCACATCAGACTGGGATTCTACATTCGTCAACACAATGGCTGAAGTTGAAACCAAAGTCAACGACTACTTCGAACTTCAGAAATCAGTAATGGCCAACCTCTCAACATTTGAGAGCTACGACGATGTAATGGCCATGATGGAGTCTGAAATGCTCGTACAAAGCGATGGCGACATTGTAATAGCTGAAACCGAACTCAACGCACTTATGGCATCGCTCATCGAAATATGCGACGTAAAGTGTGCTGACATAGCATCAAGCATCAGTATCTGGTCTACCATACAGCTCATATTTGTTATCATATTTAGTCTTATCGTAATGGGTATGTCAGTACTTATTGGCTACCTATTGTATCAGTCAATAGTAACACCACTCAAACTCGGTGTAGCCTTTGCACAAAAAATAGGCGATGGCGACCTTACTGCTGACTTTGAAGTAGACAGTAACGATGAAATAGGTCAACTTGGTAAAGCCCTCTCTGAAATGGTAAGCAACCTACGCAACATCGTTGTTAGCATAGAACACAACGCCAACGAAGTAGTTGATGCAGGCGAAGTAGCTAAAGGTAGCGCACTCAAACTCAACAAAGGCGCATCAGAACAAGCCGCAAGTGCTGAAGAGGTGTCAACAGCCATCGAAGAAATGGTTGCCAACATAGACCAAAATACAGAAAATGCACTCGCTACCGAGAAGATAACATCAGCAACAGTAGAAAACGTTACCCTCTCAAGCCAATATTCAGCCGAAGCAGCTGAAGCAATGAACCAAATATCACAAAAGATAACCATCATTAGCGACATAGCATTCCAAACCAACATATTGGCACTCAACGCAGCCGTAGAAGCAGTGCGTGCAGGTGAGCATGGTAGAGGCTTCTCAGTAGTAGCCGCTGAAGTACGTAAACTTGCTGAACGAAGCAAACAAGCCGCCAACGAAATAGTAAGCCTTGTAAACAAAGGTATGAAAGTTTCACAATTGGCAGGTGAAAAAGCCAAAGCACTTGTGCCAGAAATGGAAAAAACAACAGTGCTCATCAAAGAAATTTCAGCTGCATCAGTAGAGCAAAAAACAGGCGCTGAGCAAATCAATATGGCAATGCAAAACCTCAACGTCATCACACAAGAAAACGCTTCGGCTGCCGACGACCTTACCAATGGCTCAGTACAGCTAAGCGAACTTGCTACAAGCCTCAAAGCTACCGTAAGCTTCTTCAAACTCGACGCATCAGTTGCTGGCAACATCAACCAAGAACAAAAAACATCAGCAACTACGGCAGCCACACCCAAAGCAGCTACCAACAAAAACGCCAAACCAGCAATAGAAGTAGAGATGCCTAAGCAGTCAGACGAACATATAGAACACAAAGGCGCAACAATCAACCTTGGCAATGTAAACTCAAAAGAGTATGACATTGACAACTATGAAAAGTTCTGACCAAACACACAACTCACACGAGATAGTACCCCTACTTTGACAAAACAATGAGCAACCCATTTTCAATAGCAGCAGCCGACAAACAAGGCACAATGACGGTAACGTTTAGTGGCAACCTCATCATCAATCATATAGAAAAAATATATGAAGAGATGCAAGAACTCATCACGCCCGAACAACCCGTTACGTTCATCATTGACAACCCTGACAATTTGGACATCACATTTGTGCAAATGATAATATCGGTAAAAAGACTATGGAAAGAAAAAGGAAGCGAATTTCATATAAAAGCAGAACTCAAAGACGACCTTAAGCAACTTTTAGCTAAAGCAGGACTTGAGAGAGAACTAAATTATTAAAAACAAATAAAGAAAAAACTAAATTAATATGGCAAAAACTGTTCTTATAGTTGACGACTCAGAAAGTATCCGCGAAGTCGTGAATTTTACTCTTCAAAACGAAGGTTATGAAGTGTTAGTAGGCGTTGATGGCGAAGATGCTCTCAAATTTCTCGACGGACGAACAATAGACATCGTCATTACTGACCTCCACATGCCAAACCTTGATGGTCTCGGACTTATTCGTAAAATACGCGAAATGGATGCTTACAAACACATTCCTATCCTCTTCCTTACCACAGAATCACAAACAGAGAAGAAGATGGAAGCAAAAGAAGCAGGTGCTACAGGTTGGATTATCAAGCCATTTGTTCCAGCCAAACTACTTAGCGCAATAGCTAAAGTTGTAAGATAACATACACACACACAACTCATCGGGTAGCACAAGAAACAATCTCAGTTATCAGAGAGAGAGAAGAAGGATAAGATAATAAAATAGAGCGGACAAATTATGGATCAATTTCAGCAGAAATTTGTTGAGGAAGCGCTTGACAACGTGGAAATGCTTGAAGAAAACCTCTTCGAGTTGGAAAAAAACATGGACAATTATGACCCTGAACTAATCCAAAGCATTTTCCGTAGCATGCACACCATCAAAGGTAGTGGCATGATGTTTGGCTTTGATGATCTGAGTAAATTTACACACAACTTTGAAACCATCTATGACCTTATCCGAAACGACAAACTCACTGTAACCAAAGACATTGTTAACCTCTCATTTGAGTCGCTCGACTACATCAGAAAACTTCTTGCCATAGGCGAAGGCAAACTGACCAACCCCGATGATATAGCCCAACTCAACGAGTTTATAGCTCGCATAACCAAGCACTTCCCTGAAGGAACAACACTAACCAAAGGACGTGCCGAGCGCGAAGCTGAAGAAAAAGCCAAGAGAGAAGCCGAAGCAGCCAAACAAGGACCCAAAAACTACCTCGTTACCATCGAACCAATGGAAGAGTTGCTCGAAAACGGTACCAACCCACTCTACACCGTTGACGACCTCACAGCACTTGGCGAATGGAAAACAGTAGCTTTTACTGACAAAGTTGAAAACTTTACGCAGTTTAAGCCATTGGCTATGCGCATCAACTGGCAAGTACTGCTCCATACCGAGCAAGACGCAATAAACGACATCAAAGACAACTTCATCTTTATTGAAGATGAATGCAAAGTTGACATTGCCGAACTGCCAGCTGGCGACTATATAAAAACAGGTAGCGATGGCAAAATAGATGAGATGCTGAAGCAAGCCGCTGAAAGTGGCAAATATCTGACAACTGCCGATTTTGAACAGTTCAAGCAGGAACCAGTCAAACAACAAGCACCAGAAGCCTCTACCAACGCTACACAACAAGCCACGTCAACTGCAGAGAAAAAAGATGCTAACACAGTTGCTGCCAAAAAAGACGATGCCAAAATAGCCACAATGCGTGTAGCTTCGTCAAAAATTGACGAACTCGTCAACGCAGTGAGCGAACTCGTAACAATGCAAGCACAGCTCAATGTAGTAGCTGAACGACAAGGCATACCATCACTCTCAGCCATAGCAGAGCAAATGGAAAAAACAACGCGTACACTACGTGAAAACGCCTTCTCGCTTAGCCTTATACCTCTGGGCGGAGAACTTGTCAGATTCCAACGCCTTGTGCGCGACCTCTCAAACAACCTACACAAGCAACTCGAATTTGTAGTAGAAGGTGGCGAAATAGAGCTCGACAAAAACATCATTGAGCACCTAACCGACCCACTGATGCACATGATCAGAAACTCAGGCGACCATGGCATTGAGCTACCTGAAGATCGTATAGCTGCAGGCAAAGACCCCAAGGGCATCATCAAACTCAAAGCATTCTATTCAGGCTCGTCAGTTATCATACAGCTATCAGATGATGGCAAAGGTATGGACCCCGACAAGATATTCAGCAAAGCCGTTGAGAAAAACCTCGTAAGTGCCAATGCTAAACTAACCAAAAAAGAGATACTCAACCTCATCTTTGCCAGTGGCTTCTCTACCGCCGAAAAGGTTAGCGACGTATCTGGTAGAGGCGTGGGCATGGACGTAGTGAAAAGTAAAATAGCCGAAATACGTGGCGAAGTATCAATAGACTCTGAAGTAGGCAAAGGTACAACATTTACACTCGACTTGCCACTTACACTGTCAATAATTGACGGATTGCTCACCAAAGTCAATGGCGAACAATTTATCTTCCCATTGTCAAACATAGAAAAAATACTCTCGCCCAAAGAGGTCAACTTCAACAACAACGGCTTAGGCAACGTCTTCATCTACGACAACGAACAAATATCATACATCGAACTCAACAAACTCTTCTACTCATTAGACACACCTATCGATACTTCCAAAATCATCATGGTGCGCTCAGGCGACAAACACGTCGGCATAGTAGTAGACTTGATAGTAGGAGAGTTTCAAATAGTAGTCAAACCACTTGGCAATTTCTTGCGTAAAGTAGACATGATATCAGGCGCATCTGTTATGGGTGATGGCTCATTGTCACTTGTTATTGACACTACCCGACTCATCACTTACAACCAGCAACAACGCTACCGCAAAGATATAAAACAAGAAAATAAGGAGGCTTAGACAATGGAAGAGACGATAGAAACAGCAGCTACAGAGTCAGTAACCTCATTCAAAGTAGGTGGCGAATACTTTGGTTTCGAAACAACCAAAATACGTCATATATTAGAGGCAACTCAACCCACAAAAGTGCCATTGTCGAAAGACTACATACTAGGAATAATCAACAACCACGGAAATATGATACCTGTTGTTGACCTAAGAGCAATGCTCAACTTGCCATCAGATGACACACTGCCCGAAACATCAATAATAGTAGTGTCAATAGATGGAACCAACGATAGCTACATAGGCTTCAAAGTAGATGAAGTAGATGAGGTGTTTGATTATACCAAGCAGCAATTGCAGCAAGGAGTAGTTATCGAAACAAGCAACCTTGTGCAGCGAGCCTTAAACTCAACTCTGCACGTAGACGACAAATTCATATACATGGTCAACCTCGATGAGTTGGCAAAAGTAGTAGAGGAATGATATGGACGAGATAAAAAACACATACCTAACTTTCAACGTGGGCACCAACCACTTTGGCATACACGTAGAAAGCATAGTAGAAATAGTAGAATATATCGAGCCTAAATTGCAGTCGTCAGAGCTCCCATTTATGAAAGGACTTATCGATTACCGTGGCGAGATAGTGCCACTCATCGATACCGGACTTAAGTTTGGACTTGATGCAATGAACATTACTGACCAAACATGTTGCATCATAGTAGCCATAAAAGGAGTCGAGCAAAACTTCAACGTAGCACTTGTTGTAGATGCCGTTACTGAAGTAGCAGAAATAGATGAAAATGCACGCCAATATATAGAAACGAGTTACAAACCCGGTTATGTTCAGTTCGCAGCTAAAGTGAACGACGACTTCGTTATGTTTCTTGACTCAAACAAAGTATTCAACGACAGCGAAGTAATATCACTACTGAAAATAACCAACCAAAAAGCATAAACCCAACAAAATATGGGCTACACTGCCAACATAAATACCGGATCTGATCTTGATTGCTTCAAAGCCGAACTATCAAAAGAAGACTTCAGAGCATTCAGCGATTACATCTACTCTGAATTTGGCATTAAAATGCCAGATATAAAGAGAGTTATGTTGCAAGGCCGACTACTAAAACGCATCAGAGAACTCAAAATGTCATCGTATGCTGAATACAAAAAATACTTCTTCAGCGCCGAAGGACAACGCAACGAACTTTACAACTTTCTGAGCGTAGTAACAACTAACAAAACCGACTTCTTCAGAGAATCGGTACACTTCGACTTCTTGGCACAAGAAATATTACCAACATTCTTGTCTGAAGGACGAAATAAAATAAACATCTGGAGCGCAGCCTGTTCGAGTGGCGAAGAACCATACACAATAAGTATAGTGCTCAACGAGTTTAAAGAACAACATCCACAGTTGAACTTCTCAATACTCGGCACCGACATATCGAGCAACGTACTCAACAAAGCCGCCAAAGGCATATACCCAGAAAAAGCCGTAGAGGTAATACCACTACATCTGAAGAAAAAATATTTTTTGCGAAGCAAAGACCGTACAAACCCTACAGTACGCGTCGTACCACAGTTGCAGAAAAATATTTCTCTGAAATATTTAAACTTAATGGATACAGTTTACGATATAACAGAAACATATGATGTGATATTTTGTCGGAACGTGCTGATATACTTCGACCGAGAAACACAAGAAAAAGTTATCAACAAACTATGCCGACATTTGTCAGAAGGCGGATACCTAATGATAGGTCATTCAGAGTCAATAGCTAATATGGACTTGCCGCTCAAAAATATAAAACCCACAATGTTTAAAAGAATATAATATACAAGAGATATGAACAACTTATCGGACAAACAGTTGCTGAAAGAGCTTAAAACACGCCTTGACGAGCGTAAATCGTTGGAAGACAAACTTGATGCACTGACCAAGGAATATCAGCAAGTATGCAAGCGTCTGAAAGACTCAGAGGCTCTGAAAGGACACTTCATCTCAAACGTAACAAACGAGATAGTAAACCCCTTCACCTCTATCATAGGACTCTCGAAATCAATACTGACAGTTGAAAAACAAGACTGGAAGAAAGTGGTTTCGATGGTAGCTCTCATACACAACGAAGCCTTCAACCTCGACTTTCAGCTCAAAAATATATTCACAGCTGCTAAGATTGAGGCAGGTGAAATGGCCAGTCCGAACATTTCAAAAGTCAACATACGTACACTTGTACAGAGTGTTATCGACGGATTTACAGTAGTAGCTCGCAAAATGAACATCGACATCGAACTCGACTACCAAATAGAGTTTGGCTTAGATGGCAAAAACTTCTACTATAAAACCGACTCGGAGAAGCTCAAACAAATACTCAACAACATACTCAACAACGCTATCAAATATAGCTACAAAGACAGCAAAGTAATAGTAAAAGTGTGGGTTGACGACGACGAACTATACATCTCGATACAAGACTTTGGCACAGGCATATCGGAGAAAAACCAAAACATCATATTTGAGCGTTTCAAACGCTTGGAAACAAGCATCAACTCAATAAATCAGGGTCATGGATTGGGCTTGTCAATAGCCAAAGCACTCATCAACGTGCTCAACGGCAACATTGATGTAAAGAGCCAAAAAGGTGAAGGCACAACGTTTATCATAACAGTGCCAGAATCAGACGCAATAATTGACTCACAATTTGATGACCCATTTGGCGATGACTCGTCAGATGATGATGTAGACCTTTTCTAAGAGAATAGACGAATGGAATATTTACAACATTTTTTGTATCCTTCGTCATTCTTTGCCAGCCGAGAGCCGTATGTTGTGAAAACAGTGCTCGGGTCGTGCGTAGCAGTATGCCTATGGGATAAAAGACTTCATTTTGGTGGCATCAACCATTATATGCTACCTACATGGAGTGGCAACGATCTTGCATCACCTAAATACGGCAACATAGCGATAGACAAACTGATTGAAAAAATGCGTTGTATGGGTAGCAGAATGGAAGACCTTGAAGCTAAAGTATTTGGCGGCGGTGAACTCCTTTCTGTTGGTGAAGATAAATCATCAACCCAAATAGGCGAAAGGAACATACAAATAGCATGTTTGATGCTTGATAGCTATAAAATACCAATCAAAGCAAAAAGCTTGGGAGGTAAGCGTGGCAGAAAAATACTTTACTTTACTGACACTGGCGAAGTAAGGCATAAATTCTTGGAAAAGAGAGAAATTTGAAAACTAAAGGCAGAAAAAGCCTTCTGAATAAGAAAGGAGAAAGCTGCAATGGGAAATAAAATACGCGTTTTAGTTGTCGATGACTCAGCCATTGTGCGACAGTCACTTACAGCAATATTGGAGGAAGATCCCGAAATAGAAGTGATGGGAACTGCCGCCGACCCTATCATTGCTGTAAAGAAGATAATGAAAGAGGTGCCAGACGTTATAACTCTTGATGTTGAAATGCCCCGCATGGACGGTCTTACATTTCTCAGAAAGATTATGGCTCAGCACCCTATACCCGTTGTAGTTATATCATCACTCACCACCGCAGGCACCGAGGTGGCAATGAAAGCACTGGAATATGGCGCAACCGAAGTCATCGGCAAACCATCGATGAACCCTGACATATTCTTCCAAGAGTCGCACATAATGCTTTGCGATGTAGTCAAAGCTGCTGCACAATCAAAATTGCGTAGGCGTAGTCCAGAAGAACTCAAAGCTACAGTGCAGCAACAACAGCCAACACCAATAATTGACCCAATCAATCCGCACAGCAATCCACTTGCCGTAACGCCCAAATACACAGCTGATGTAATGCTTGAAAAAGCAAGCATCAACGATGTAATTATCAGCACAGAACAAATTATAGTATTGGGTGCATCAACTGGCGGAACAGAAGCCATCAGAGTGTTACTGCGCACCATGCCAGCCGACATGCCGGGCATAGTAATAGTGCAGCACATGCCTGAAGGATTTACCAAGTCGTTTTCAAACAGCCTAAACCAAATATCAAAACTTGAAGTGAAAGAGGCCGAAAACGGCGATAAAGTATACAGAGGTCGTGTACTTATTGCCCCCGGCAACAAACACATGCTTCTGAAACGAGTAGGCAAAGAATATATAGTTGAAGTGAAAGATGGTCCGCTAGTCAATCGTCATCGTCCGTCGGTAGATGTGTTGTTTCGCTCAGCAGCGCGCTATGCAGGCAACAACGCCATAGGTGTAATACTTACCGGCATGGGCAACGATGGCGCCAAAGGTATGCAAGAGTTACATGACACAGGCGCATACACCATTGGTCAAGACGAAGCATCGTGTATAGTATATGGCATGCCCAAAGAAGCCTTCAAAGCGGGTGCCGTTGATACTGTTTTGCCACTCAACAAAATAACCGAACACTTGGTTCAAGTGACTGCAAATAAAAGATAGAAACCCATACCCTGTTAAAGTATTAGAATGAAAAATAAGAAACTGAATCAGCTTGTGCGTCTGTACGCCTTACGTGGATTTATCTTTGGACTGATAGTAGCACTGGTAACATTGTTGCTGGCTGCTGATTCAAACGTATACCACGATAGTGAACGTACAGTCTCAGACTTTATACGACTCTTTCCCGGAGTGTGGGTCATCATATTTTTCCCCTTGTTGTGTGCAGGTGCTGGATATTTCTTAGCTTACAAAATGTCTGGCATTATTAGGCAACAAAACAAACAAATGAAAGAGGATGAAAAACGTTCGTCTGACATCCTTACCATTGTTGAAGCACTTGGACAAGGCAACTATGAAGAGTTTGATGGCCGTGACAAACATTCAGAAAACGATGAGTTGATATTGTCGCTCAACGAATTGCGCAAAACCCTCTCAAAGAATAAAGACGAAGAGATAAAACGAAGAAAAGAGGAAGAACAACGCACATGGGTTACCAATGGTGTGGCACAGTTTGGTGAAATACTCCGACGCAACCAAGACAACATGGAAGAGTTGTCATATACCGTTGTCAGATACTTGGTTGACTATATGAAAATCAATCAGGCAGGTTTCTTCATTTTGAACAAAGACGATGAAGAACATAAGTTCTTTGAAATGACAGGTCATGTTGCTTTTGATAGAAAAAAATTCACTGACAAAAAAATACTTTGGGGCGAAGGCATAATAGGTCGATGCGGATTGGAAAAAGAGACGATCTATATGACCGACATACCAGACAACTATATCAACGTAACCTCTGGATTGGGCGAAGCTGGTCCGAAATCGTTACTTGTAGTGCCACTGAAAACCAGCGACGACATATATGGTGCCATAGAGATGGCATCGTTCAGAGAATTTGAAGAATATGAAATAGGTTTTGTAGAGAAAACAGCCGAATCAATAGCACTTACCATATCAAACGTGCAGAACAATATGCGCACTCGCAAGCTACTTAGCGAAACACAAGCACAGTCAGAGAAGATGCGCCAACAAGAAGAAGAACTGCGTCAAAATATGGAAGAGATGCGCGCTACTCAGGAAGAGAACCAGCGCAGAGAGGTTGAAATGAAAGGTATATTGGAAGCCATCAACCACGCATCGATAAGTGCTGAGTTTGAAACCGATGGCACAATAAAGAGCGTAAACGACAACTTCTTGAAAACATTCAACTACAAACCTGAAGAGATTGAAGACCAGAGCATGAAAGTCTTTTTCTTCAAAGAAGATGTCAACCAGCTCGATGACATATTGGCAACACTACAAAAAGGTGAAACATTCAGCGGTCGTGTGCGCCGACGCAACAAACGAGGCGAAGAGATATGGCTCTTGTCGACATACTCGCCCGTAGTTGACGATGATGGCGAAGTGCTCTACATCAAGAGCCTCGAAACCAACATAGCTGAGCAAGTGAAGTTGGAGGAAGAGATGCGAAAGAGCAAAGATGAAGTTGACATACTTTTGCGTGAAACACGCAACGAGATGAAAGAGCAATTCAAAGAGATAGAGGCTGTAAAAATCAGAAACGAAAAGACCCTTGAAGGTTCGCTCGATGCCATCTTCACCACAAGCAACGAAGGTACAATAGAATTCTTCAATGCAGCTGCCGAACATTTGTGGGGCTTTGAACGCTCTGAAGTGCTTGGACAAAACATCAGTATGCTCTTCTCGTCAGATAGTATTCAGAACAACGACTTCGTAAAAGCCCTTGTTACACCTGAGTTGAAAAAGATAGTAGGCGAACGCCGCGAAATACCTATCAAAAACAAATTTGGAGAAGAAGAGCCAGTGCTGATGATGCTTTCAGAAGCCGAAGTAGGAGAAGAGCATTCGTTTACAGCATTTATACAAAAGGTTGAAGTAGAACTTTTCTAAAACCATAAGTTTTATATGGACTTCAAGCAGTTTCTGAAAAGCTTCAAAAACAGAACGGGATATGATTTCTGTGACTATTCAGACAATTCTATCTCACGTAGGCTCGAGAAGATATGCGAAGGCACAGGGCTTACGTTTGAGCAAATGCTTGATAAGTCGCTCATCGACACTACGTTCCGAAACAAAGTTATTGATGAAATAACCGTCAATACCACAGAGCTTTTTCGCGACCCTGCTACTTGGATTTCTCTATATAAAACACTTTATCAGCAATTGCCCAAAAGTCCGAATATAACATTTTGGCACATAGGCTGTTCGAGAGGTTTGGAGGTATATTCCAACCTTATATTGATGCACCAAATGGGGCTGTTTGATAAATGCCGCGTTATTGGCACCGACATCAACCCACGTGTGCTCGACATAGCTCGTCAAGGCGAATATGCTTACAAATTCAACCTCTACTTCAAAGACAACTTTGATGAGGTGATGAAAGGTTGCGGATTAAACGCTAAGTTTGAAGACTATTTTGACATTGATGAGCATAACGATACAATGAAAATAAAGTCGTTTATGACCGAACGACCTTCATTTATAATACAAAACTTGGTGCAAGACAAAATACCATTTGCATACAAAGTTGACGTAGTATTCTTCAGAAATGTGATGATATACTTCAACGAAAAACTGCAAAACAAAATAATGGCATCAGTTTGTACCAAAATGTATGACGGCGCTGCACTTATTTTGGGTAGGCAAGAGAGTCTGACATCGCTTATGTCAACTCGGTTTACAAAAATGGGGCAGTTTTATCAGAAAAAGGCATAAGTATTTTGAGTAGATATGTTTTTGACAATAAACGACATACGTGAGATAAACTCAAAGCTAACCGAAGCAACAAAAATTGAATATACAGGTTATAGCATCAATTTTTTTAGGCGTCGGATAACATATCTATTTGAAAAATATGGCATACACAAAGTGGCTGATTTTTGCCTCTTGTTTGCTAATAAAGACAAGTTGGACGAAATAGTTTTTGAGCTAAACATTCCATCGACCGAACTTTTTCGCGATCCGGCCTTTTGGCGTGCATTGCGCAAAAATATCAATGGAAGGCAATCGCTCACAATTTGGCTGCCCAACCTTACCAATGGTTTTGAACTATATAGCTTGCTTGTTCTGCTCAAGCAAATGAAAATAGACAACATCAGAGTAGTAGGCAATGTGTTGTCAGAACTCACCCAAAAAGAGATATTGGCACTCAACATACCACAAAAATATGACGAAGTAAACCGCTCAAATTTCGAACGACTTGAGTCAGGAGAAAAATTTGACGACTATTTCTACACCAACGATAATGGTAGCGTTTCGCTTATGAGCAATTTGCTCGATAATGTTACCTTTGTAAAACAATGGTTTATGCATAGCGCAGTAGAAAAGTATGACCTCATCATATTTCGCAACCAAATGCTCGAATATGGTATGTCATTGCAAGATAAAGTCGTAGAACGTCTAAAGCAGTCGCTCAACGCCAACGGACTTTTGGCATTTGGCATAAAAGAAACCCCAAACCTACATTCTACTATGCTAAAACCAGTAGAAAAGGACGAAAGTATATACCGATTATAGAAACACACTTATGAGTGATTATAAGGCCATAGTAATAGGAGGCTCTGCCGGAAGTTTTGCCGTAGTGCTCAAGATGCTGTCAAAACTGCGTCAGGACTTTGAACTGCCTATAATCATTTGTATGCATAGGCTCAAGCATATTCGCTCAGGATTGGCCGAAAATCTTGACTTGAAGTCGAATATGAAAGTTGTAGAGCCATACGACAAAGAGCGCATAGAAAAAGGCAAAGTATATTTGGCACCAGCCAACTATCATATGTTTGTTGAGTTTGATGGCACAATATCACTCTCAGTAGAAGAGATGAACAACCAAAGTCGTCCGTCGATAGACTACACACTCTCGTCGGCAGCTATGGCATATAGAGAAAAATGCATTGGCATAATACTTACAGGAGCCAACAAAGATGGTGCAAAAGGACTAAAAGATATAGCTGACAAAAACGGATTTACCATTGTGCAAGATCCACAAACAGCTGAAGTAGACACAATGCCCAAAGCTGCACTCAAGCTCATTAAACCCAATCTGGTGCTTAGCCCTGATGGGATAACCGACTTCTTGAATAAACTGAAATGAAGAATATTGACCCGCTATATGAACTCATAGAAACCGAATGGCATTACATTCGCGACAATGCTATCAACATAGCTCAAAAAGTTGGTAGCTTTCTGAAGAAGTGTGCCATTGCTATATTTGTATGCATCAAAAATATTGTAGTCAGATGCTACAATGCAGTTGTTTCGCTTTCGCTCAACGCCAAAGTGTTCATATCATTGTCATGTTTCTTCGGTATGTTCTTGTTTTGGCAGTTTATGCCCTACAACGTATCGCAGCCAGTATTTGTGATGGTCAACCTCTTCTTAGTTATTTGCTCAGCATCATTCAACTGTTACATCATTTTCAAATCAAACAGAATAGTAATAGGGCTCAAGCAAGACATCAACAACTTAGAGCAAATACGCAAAGATAAAGATCAGGAAATACGCTCGCTCAAAGCTGAAATACATGACCACAACATAGCTACACGCAAGCAACAGTCGTTTGGTAAAAACAGCCAAGCACTCATCGACACCATACACAAAAATCGCCTCAAAGCACAAGGCTCTGACAACAAAGGCGAATACATACTCAAGTCGCTTGTAGAATGCTCAGACATCTGTTGTGGTGTTATCTATATGAAACGTCAAAGCGACGACGTGTTTGAACTATCAGGCACCTACGCACTCACTGATCAAGATTATTTTGACGAAGAACTAAAACTGCGCCAAATCACACCCGACGATGCCATCTTTGGGCAAGTAATACAAACAGGACAGTTGACCAAAATAAACGATGTGCCAGCTGATTATCTGACAATAATGTCAGGGCTGGGCAAAACCGAAACCATCAACGTCTACATACTGCCAATAAAGCAGAACAACAAAGTAGTAGGTATAGCTGAAGTGTCGAGCTTCAGCAAATTGGCATTAGCCGACATTTGGAAAGATATTGACAATGTTCTGTTAGACGATTAAGCGGAAGAATGAAGAGAATATGAAAGAGAAAAAAGAAGTAACATATATCGATTACATGTCGCCATCCGGCTTTAGCGAAGTGCAGTGGTATGCTGCGCTCATTGCAGTTATGGCAGTGCTACTTATTGGCTGGACATCGATAATGAGCCTTATCGGACTCAATGTATCACTGAGCAACATCATGTATCTGCACCGATACATCTTTGTTTGGATATTCGACTTCATAGTTCTTGTGCTTCTGCTTCTCAGTTTGTACATAGTCAACTTTAAGCGTATACGTCTTGAGGTGCTTGTAAATCAGGTTGATATGCTTCAGAGCCAGATAGATAACTCAATTGTTATGGCAGGCAAAATTGGTGCAGGTCAAAGCGTCGACGGCACATATAGCAATTCTGACTCAGAGCTACAAAAAACACTTATGAAACTTGGTCGAAACCTAATGGATACCAAAGAAAAAGAGAACCAGTATTCATGGGTAACACGCGGAAAGGAAAAAATATCAGATATATTGCGTGCACACACCAAAATAGACGAACTTGCCATAGAGACAATGCAAGGCATAGTGTCGTACTACGAAGCAGTGCAAGGTGCATTCTTCATTCTTGAAGGCAACGAACTCAGAACCTTGACGCAATATGCCTACGATCGTAGAAGATATGAAACAACCACAATAAAAATAGGTAAAGGACTTATTGGCGCAGCTGCCTACGAACGACAAATAATATATCGAACCGATGTACCTGAAGACTACTTCACCATAACATCAGGACTGCTCGGTGCACAAAAACCACGTACTATACTCATAGTTCCATTGCTACAAGAAGATGAGGTGCAAGGCGTAATAGAACTATCGTTCTTCAAAAAACGACTTCCACAACACTTCATATCACTGGCCGAAGAACTCGGAAAAATAATAGGCGCAACTATCTACAACCTCAAAATAAACGAGCGAACAGCACAACTCTTGCGTGAATCACAAGAGATGACAGCCACACTCAAAAAGAACGAAGAGCAGTTGCAACAAAACGCCCTCGAAATGATGGAGGCAAAAGAAAACGTAGAAATGACCAACCGCGAACTTGCTATAAAAATACAAGAAGTAGAAAATGGTCAGAAACGTTTGCAAGCCTTGCTCACTAACGCTTCAGAATTTATATCAATATACAACGAAGATCGCGAAGTAACCTTCGAGAGCCCATCTATCCGCCGAATACTTGGCTATGAACCCAACGACACCGTGCATGGTATGGACGAAGACATGATGACACCCAAAGGCTTCAGAAGTGTAACCAATATGTTCGACTATCTGCTCGATACACCCGGTGGCGAAATGACCATACAATATACCTATCTGAAGAAAAGTGGCGAAAAAATATT
>CAJONN010000009.1 GCA_905235955.1 uncultured Marinilabiliaceae bacterium | reverse complement strand
AAAATCAATCTTTTGCGTGAATGAGAAAATAAAATACCCCTTTATGTAATCTATGTTACATAAAGGGGCATCTTATTTATTGTCTATGAATTATTTTACATAATCTTTGATGCCATTCAAAATAGTTTTTGCATTGGCATTGTCAGGGTCTACAGCCAAAACCTTGTCAACCCAAGGCTTAGCTTCAGCAAACTTAGCAGTAGCGCGACTTTCTATTTCTTTGTATTGCTCAGGTTTTGCATTTTGTGACTGAGCCAAAATAGCGCTTCCCTCTTTGTAAGCATCCATAGCCTTGTTGGTATACTCCTTAGCTAAACCTTTTTTGATGAATGAAGCAACTTTGCCTTCAGTATATTTTTCTGAAGCTGTTTCGAGTAAAGCTATACGCTCTTCAATTTTGTTTTGCTTGCCATAAACTTCGGCAATATAATAGGTTGAAAAGTCAGCCTTGTAGTCAAGTGTGATAGCCTTGTTGTAAAGTTCAATTGCAGTGTCGTATTCTGCAATTCTGCGAGCACAGTCGGCAGCGTTGTATACTGTTGCTGCGTCTGCTGAGTCGCCCCACAAAGTAATGGCTTGCTTGTAAGCTTCGAGAGCTACCTGATAGTTTTTTTCTCGCACAGCTGCATTTCCATCGTTTTTGTATTCATCTGCACTTTTGTCTTGTGCCATTGATGCTGTAATGACAGTTGTCATAAGCAACAACATTAGAAATGTCTTTTTCATAATAATAATTTTCTGTTTAGTAAAAATATGGAGAGAGAGTTTTTATCTCTTATATCCAAAATCTTTACAAAGTTAATAAAATTTATTATTTCAATAGCAGTTTGCTATAGTTTGGCTCAATAGCTATAGTTTGTTTTGTTCCGTTGAGGAATTTTTGCAAACGTTGTGGAATCTCAACCTTCTTGCCTGCAAATTTCTCTACCGTGTCAATAAACTTGGCAGGGTGAGCTGTTTCAAGGAACAAACCAAATTCGCCATCTTTCAGTCCGTCGGCCAAAGCGGCATAGCCTACTGCGCCGTGTGGGTCGCATATATAGCCATGTTGCTTGCTTACTGCGGCTATTGTTGCACCAATTTTGTCGTCGGTATAGCTGTAGCTGCTAATGACCTTGCGCATATTTTCAACCGAGCCTCCAAAGAGTTCGAGCACGCGGGCGAAGTTGCTTGGGTCGCCTACGTCCATAGCATTGGCAATGGTAGCTATTGATGGCTGAGGCTTGTAGTCGCCTGTGGTCAAGTAGTCGGCAAATACTCGGTTGGCATTTATTGCTGCAATGAAACGTTTCACTGGCATGCCCATTTTGTATGCAATAAGTCCAGCAGTGATGTCGCCAAAGTTACCACTTGGTACTGAAATGACTGTTTGGCTCCATTTCTCTTTCGGTATTTGTGCCAATGCGTGGAAATAGTACACGCTCTGGGGCAAGAATCGTGCCAAGTTGATTGAGTTGGCTGATGTGAGTATTTTTTCGGCATTGAGCTTCTGATCCATAAATGCCTCTTTCACAGTGCGTTGGCAATCATCGAATACACCACTTACTTCGTATGCCGTAACGTTTTGACCGAGTGTGGTGAATTGCAATTCTTGTAGCTTGCTTACCAATCCGTGAGGGTAGAGCACATGAACATATACATTTGGTACACCTAAAAATCCGTTGGCTACAGCACTACCTGTGTCGCCCGATGTGGCTGCCAATACGTTGATGCTCTTTCCGCCATAGTCAGCAAAATATGCCATTACGCGAGCAAGAAAACGTGCACCTACGTCTTTGAAAGCGAGTGTCGGACCATGGAAAAGCTCCAAAACTGATATGTTGTCGCTTACTTTTACTACGGGAACTGGGAAGTTGAATGCATCTTCTACCATTGCTTTGAACTTATCCTCTGGTATGTCTGGGCAGAAGAAGTGTTTGAGAACTTCAAAGCCTATTTGTCCCATGCTTTTGCCCGGCAGTTCGTCCCAAAATTGCTGTGGTAGCACTGGTATTGATTCGGGCATATACAAGCCTTTGTCGGGTGCCAAACCTTTCAAAACGGCTGTTTTGAGGTCGGCTGTATGATTACGGTTGTTCGTGCTGTAAAATTTCATCGCTCTATTGTGTGTTTTTTATTTTGGGTTTTAGATGGGTTTCATCATCAACTTCATAAATTCAGTAAGTTCTATGCGTCCGAGGCTACCATTTTTAGCACTCTCTTCATCGTATGTTGAAACGTTGTCAGGTGCTAAGCCGGGTTTGCGCATAATGAATGGTATATCGGCACGAGTGTGTGTTTTGATCGCACATGGGGTGGGGTGGTCGGGTAGGAGCGATACGCATACTGGCTCGTCCCATTTTTTTATCTCTTCCATTATTGGTCCCACTACTTTTTTGTCGATATCTTCAATGGTTTGTACTTTGAGTTTGTAGTTGCCTTCGTGTCCGGCTTCGTCTGGGGCTTCCATGTGTAGGTATACATAGTCGTCGTGGCGTAGTGCTTCGATGGCGGCTTTGGCTTTGCCTTCAAAGTTGGTATTGTACAAGCCTGTTGCGCCCTCTACTGTGATGGGTTTCAAGCCACCCAATCTGCCAATGCCAAATATGAGGTCTACAGCTGATATTACTGAGCCTGTTTTTATTTGCGGATACATTTGCTGTATGGTTGGCATCGATGGTTTGTAGCCTGCCGACCATGGCCAAATGTGGTTTGCCATAGGTTTGCCTGCGGCTTTGCGAGCTTGGTTTATTGGGTGTTGCTCAAGTATGGCTTGGCTCTTGCGCATAAGGTCGCAAATGAGGTCGCATGTGTCAGAGTGTCCGTTGATAGGGCGTGGCATTACATCGTCAACTTTGGCACCGGGTACGTCGTGAGGTGGTGTCATTTGTAGGTCGTTTTTGCCACCTTTTATTATGAGTATGTGTCTATACGATACGCCTTTGTAGAATCTGATGCGGTCGGTTGCAAGTTTTTGGTTTAGTAGTTCGATGAGTTCTCCAGCATCTTGGGTTGATATGTGTCCGCCTGAGTGATTCACCAATATGCCATTGTCAACAGTGCAGATGTTGCAACGCATTACGAGGTCAGTTGGTTCAAAGTCTATGCCAATGGCTGCAGCTTCGAGTACTCCACGACCTTGGTAGAGTTTTTCGGTTTCGTAGCCCATAATGGTCATATTGGCTACTTCGCTACCGGGATGAAGCGAGTCTGGTACGGTTTTGAGCATACCTACGCAACCTTCTTTGCATAGGGCATCGATGTTGGGTTTGTTTGCTGCTTGAAAGATGGTGCGGTTGCCCAATTCTGGTATGGGCTCATCGGCAGCACCATCGGTAAGTATTACAAGATATTTCATCTGTATGTGTATTTTTTTTCCTCTATTTTGTTGTTTTGCTATAGGTTAGCCACTTTTATTACATCGGCAAATACACCTGATGCTGTTACATCGGCACCAGCTCCATAACCTTTCACCTCCATAGGGTGTTCTTTGTAGTTGTCAGAGTTGATGAGCACAATGTTGTTGCTGCCTTCGAGGTTGAATAGTGGATTTTTGCTGCTTACCTCTTTGAATCCGATGTGAGCTTTGCCGTTTTCAAATGTAGCAACATAGCGCAGTGCGTTGCCTCGCTCGGCTGTCTCTTTGCGCATTGTTTCATATTGTGCGTCAAGTTCCTTTATCTTTTCCATAAATTCGTCAACACTTGCAGTGTCAAGGTATTCTTGTGGTACGAAAGGTGTTTTGTCAATGTCTTCTATTTCAAGCTTGTAGCCTGCTTCGCGTGCTAAAATGAGTATCTTGCGAGCCACATCAGTGCCACTGAGGTCGATGCGTGGATCAGGTTCGCTATATCCTTTGGCTTTGGCTTCGGCTACTACAACGCTCAGTGGTTTGTCGGCCGAGAGTTCGTTGCAGATGTAGTTGAGCGTGCCCGAGAGAACTGCTTCAAGTTTTACTATGCGGTCGCCACTCTTTATTATGTCGTTTATTGGCGATATTATTGGTAATGCAGCTCCTACGTTAGTTTCAAAATGGAATTTTACTCCCTTTTCTTTGGCTGTTTGTTTTAGTTTGATATAGTGGTCGTAGGCCGATGATGATGCTATTTTGTTGGCTGTAACAACGTTGATGTTATTTTCGAGCAGTTTGTCGTATATGGCAGCTACGTCGGCACTGGCAGTGCAGTCTACAAAGACACTATTTGAGAGGTTGAGTTCTCTAATGGCATCGGCATAGGCTTGTGGGGTGCTTGCTTGACCATTGTTGAGGTCTTCTTTGATGGTAGCAAGGTTGAGTCCTTGTGGGTTAAGAAGCATCTTTTTTGAGTTGGCTACTCCGGCAATGCGAATGAGCAGTTTGTCGTTGTAGCGCAGTTTCTCTGTTTGTGCTTGTATTTTTTCCAAGAGCTTGCCACCTACTGTGCCTACGCCTGCGAGGAATATGTGCAGTAGTTGATAGTGGCTGAGGAAGAAGTTGTCGTGTACTGCGCTGAGTGTTTTTTTGAGGTCTTCTTCTTTTACAACAAATGATATGTTTACTTCGGCAGCACCTTGAGCTATGGCGTATATGTTGATGCCGTTTTTGCCTACAGCATTGAATAGTGTGCCTGCTACTCCGGTGTTGTGTTTCATTTTGTCGCCCACAATGGCTACTACTGCCATATTGTTGTCGATGCTAACAGGCTGCACGTGGCTTGCTGTTATTTCGTGTTCAAACTCTTTGTTGATGAGTTCGGCTGCGCGTTGTGCTTCTTTCGACTCTACAACTATTGATATAGAGTTTTCTGACGATGCTTGCGATATGAGTATGACGTTGATATACTCTGGCGCTAAAGCTCTGAATAGGCGCATCGATATGCCTGCTACGCCTACCATGCCAATGCCTTGTAGGGTGATGAGGCTTACGTTTTTGATAGATGAAATGCCTTTTATTTTGTTAGAGTTTGGCTTTTGTTCTCCATCTATGAGAGTGCCTTCAGCAGTAGGGTTGAAGGTGTTTTTTATATAAATAGGTATATTTTTTTTCAATGCAGGAAGTATTGTCGGTGGATATATTACTTTGGCTCCAAAATGTGACAATTCCATAGCTTCGGCGTATGTCAGATGGTCGAGAGTGTAGGCGTGATTAATGATACGAGGGTCGGCCGACATAAATCCGTCAACGTCAGTCCAGATTTCAAGCACTTCTGCATCAAGGGCAGCTGCAAGCAGTGCTGCTGTGTAGTCTGAGCCACCTCTGCCAAGTGTTGAGGGTTCGTTTTTCTCGTTTGATGAGATGAAGCCGGGGAATATGTTGACATCTGCCAACTGATTTTTGATTGCGCTTACGTTGGCGTAGGTGAGGTCTTCTATTACTTGACTTCTGCCACCTATTTTGCATGTCTTGATAAGTTTCTGACTATCATGCCATTTGGCTTCGGGCATAAGCTGGCTCAAGATGAGCGATGAGAGTCTTTCACCAAAGCCTGATATGGTGTCGAGGCTACGTGGACTAAGTTCTTTGAGTAGGCTCACACCTTTGAGCAAACTTGCAAGGTCGGCAAAGATTGGTGCCATAAGTGCGTTTACTTCGTTTTTGCGCTCTGGAAATAGCTCAGCAACTATAGCGTCGTGTTTTGCAGTTATGGCATTGTAGGTTGATGTATAGTCGTCGCCTTTTGATGCCAATGTTGCTGCTGATACAAGCATATCGGTGATGCCACCAACGGCCGACACTACTGCACAAACTGGTTTGTCGTGCTTCAGTATTATGCGTTTTACTTCTGTTATGCTTTTGGCACTTCCCATCGATGTGCCACCAAATTTGATAACTCTCATTATGTTTTTAATAGTCAGTAATAGCCTAATGTTTATTTTCTGTTTCTAATTTAGAAACAGTAATAATTTTGCTTTCAAAGTTAATAAACAATAACATTAAATCAAAAAATAGAGAGATAAAGAAAGTACTTATCTCTTTTTCTTGTTAATTATGTAATATAATATGGCTGATATGTTCAAATATTTTGTTTTTGCACTTGGGGGGGGAATAAAAAAAAGACTTCCTTTTTTCGAGGAAGTCTTTTTTAACTGTTGTTTGAATATTCAGAAACAGTGTGTGCTTTTATTACTGAATTTTCGACTCGAGGTCAGCACCAGCCTTGAACTTAACGAGTTTTTTAGCTTCGATTTTGATTTCTTGACCGTTGCGTGGGTTGCGACCTGTACGTGCAGCACGCTCAGCTACGCTGAATGTACCGAAACCTACGAGCTGAATTTTGTCATTCTTAAGAGTTTCTGCAGTAACATCGATGAAAGCATCTAATGCTTTTTTTGAGTCAGCTTTTGTCAAACCAGACTTTGCTGCAATTGCATCGACAAGTTGTGTTTTATTCATTATTTTTTAAGTTTTTATGGTTAACTTCATTTGTTTTGTAGCTTTTGTTTAGAACTTAGCTACTTACGGGCACAAATGTACATCTTTTAAGTTATATTGCAAGTTTTTAATAAAGGAAAAAAGGGTTATAGAGTAATATTTTTATTGTTTTTCTCTGTTTTTCTCTGTTTTTCTCTGTTTTTCCTCTTTTATAGCTTCTTATCAACGTAGTTCTGCACCCAATTCGCGTTTGAAGTTGGCTATGAGTTGCTCCATTATTTTTTCTATTTGCTTGTCTTGAAGTGTCTTTGTTTCGTCTTGCAAATAGAAGCTGACAGCGTACGATTTTTTGCCCTCTGGCATATTTTTGCCTTCGTAAACGTCGAAGAGTGAAATGCGTTTGAGCAGTTTCTTTTCGGTTTTTTGTGCTATGGCTTTTATTTGGGCAAATGTTACGTTCTTGTCTATCATAAGAGCAAGGTCGCGCTTCACTTCGGGGTATTTTGGTAGCTCTGTGAAGAGTACTTTGTTTTGTTTTGCACTCTTGGCAAAGAGTATTGGTAGATTGATTTCAGCGTAGTATACAGGTACGTTGATGTCAAATTGCTTGAGTATTTTTTTGCTTACCAAACCATACGAGGCAAGTTTTTTGCTCTTGTCGACGCTTAGTGTTATGGCTTCGCTAAATATGTCAGAGCTGAATGCATCTTCGTCGATGTTGCTGACGCTGAGTCCGAGCCTGCTGATGATGTTGTTCACGGTTGTTTTGAGGTCGAAGAAGCTTACTTGTTCAACTGGCGTGTTCCAGTTGGCTTCGGCTTTCAATCCAGTGATGAGTATAGATAGGCGTAGCTCTTCGGTGTAGTTGTTGAGGTCGGCTTTGTCTGTTGCGTTGAATGCTTGGCAGTTGCCTATTTCAAATAGTTTGAGGTCGGGCAAGCGATGGTTGCGGTTGTGTTGAGCTACTTCGAGGGCGCCGAAGAGTAGTGTTTGGCGCAATACATTGAGGTCAGAGCTGAGTGGGTTGAGTAGTTCAACGCAGTTTTGGCGTTTGTATGTCTCAAGGTCATCGTAGTAGCTTCCTTTGGTGAGTGTGTTGCACATTATCTCCTGATAACCAGCTGCGTTGAGTTGTGCAGCTATGGTGTTGATGAGTTTTGTGCGGTTGGGTTTTTGCTCGTATACGATGGTTGATTTTACATCTTCTGGCACTTCAATATTGTTGTAGCCATATATGCGTAGTATGTCTTCTATTACATCGGCTTCGCGAGTAACATCAACGCGATATGGTGGTATGCGCAGTTGCAACTCATCAGCACTCTCTGAAGCTATTTCTATCTCAAGGTTGGTGAGTATGTGGCGCACAGTGTCGTCAGGTATGTGTTTGCCTATGAGGCTTGTGAGGTGCTGCTTGTTTAGTGTAACTTCAAAGTGAGGTTGCGGAGTGGGGTATATGTCAGTTATTTGGCTTGATATGGTTCCACCTGCTACCTCTTTTATGAGCATTGCGGCATATTGCAGTGCATATACTGTGTTGTTTGGATCGGTGCCACGCTCATAGCGGAATGAGGCATCGGTTGAAAGTTGTTGGCGATGTGCTGTTTTGCGTATGCTTACAGGGTTGAACCATGCACTTTCAAGGAATATTTTTGTGGTGTTGGCTGATACTCCGCTATCTAAGCCACCAAATACGCCTGCAAGGCACATGGGTTCTTCTTCGTTGCAGATGAGCAGGTCGTCTTGATGCAAGGTGCGTTCTTTGCCGTCAAGGGTAACAAATTTGGTGCCTGCTGCTACGTTTTTGACAATGACGTGGTTGCCTTTTATTTTGTCGCCATCAAAGGCATGTAGTGGCTGACCAAGTGCAAAAAGCACGTAGTTGGTAACGTCGACAACGTTGTTGATTGGTGTTAGACCTATTGATAAAAGTGCTTTTTTGAGCCATTCGGGCGACTCTTTTATTGTAACTTTGTTGATGGTTACGGCTGAATAACGCGGACAAGCGGTGCTATTTTCTACACTAACTTTTACTTCAAACGAGTTATCGTCAACTTTAAAGTTGCTAACTGATGGTTTGGTGAGTTTGAGTGTATTGTCTTTTAGCGAGAGTGTAGCATAGAGGTCGCGTGCTACACCATAGTGCGATGCGGCATCAGAGCGGTTTGGTGTGATGTCGACCACTATCATGGTGTCAGTTTCTGGGTGATAAATATCTTTGGCTGGTGTGCCAACTGGTGTGTCTGGTGGAAGTACTATGATGCCTTCGTGGCTTGTACCAACGCCTATTTCATCTTCAGCGCATATCATACCATTTGACGGAACTCCACGCAGTTTGGTTGGTTTGATGGTGAATGATTGATCGCCATCGTAGAGTACTGTGCCAAGTGTGGCTACTATTACTTTTTGCCCTGCAGCTACGTTGGCTGCACCGCAAACTATCTGTTGTGGTTCGCCTGTGCCCAAATCTACTGAGCAGATGTGCAAGTGGTCTGAATTGGGGTGCATTTCGCATGTGAGTACGTGCCCTACGACCAAACCTTTGAGACCGCCTTTGATGCTTTCTACTTCTTCAATGCTATCAACTTCGAGACCAATTGAAGTGAGTGTCTCTGATACTTTCTCAGCTGGGAGTTCAAGATTGATGTATTTCTTAAGCCAGTTGTATGATATGTTCATTTTTTGTGTGTTTTATCTCTATGTATAGAAAAGTCGGTGGCAAAGATAAGAAATGTATGTTGAAAATGCCACATTAATATAGTTGAGTAGAATCTATATCGTGAATATTTCTGAAAAATAGCCTTAGTTTTTTCAGAATGGCTTGTGTGCCACCTTTTATGTCGCTTTCTACGTTTATTGGCATCACTGCATCGTGTAACGATTGTCTTATGATAAACCAACCTTGTTCGTTGTCGTTGGAGCAAACTACTCTCAGTCCTTCGTAGTTTTGGGTAGTCTCTTCCCAACCTTGTATGTGCGATACGTATTGGCGCATAGCTGTGAGTGTTTCGGCTGCTACGCGGTTGAAATCGTTGTCGTTTATTGGTAGGCGATATTCTTCGCTCTCTTGTGGCACTGGTAGCTTTTCTATCAATGTAAATAGAGGTTTGTTTTGTCGCTTGAGTTGTGCAAGTCTAATAACTACTTTGGTGGCAAAATATGCTCCATCGTCAACAAATGCATTCTCTTTGAAGGCAGCATGCCCCGATGTCTCTATGCCAAGCCAACAATCTGTGCCTGAGCTGTTTAGACGTTTTGCCTCTTTTATTACATTTCTATAGCCACGCTGATAGCGATAATGTTTGCCGTTGAGTATTTCGGTGATGAATTTGCTCAGTCCAGTCGATGTTGTTGAGTCAGTAACAATAGCTGTGTTCGGATGTTCTTCCAATACAATGGCTGAAGCCATAGCTACCAATTCGTTGCGGTTGATGTTGCGCCCTTCTGAGTCAACAAAAGCTACGCGGTCTACATCTGAGTCAAACAAGATGCCAAGGTCGGCATGGTTGTAGAGCACAGCTGTGGTTATAGAGCGCATAGCTTCGTAGTTTTCAGGGTTAGGTATGTGATTGGGGAAGCGTCCGTCAGGCGTAAGAAATTGGCTTGCCGATACATCAGCACCCAGTGGACGTAGCACTCTGTGGGCATAGAATGCGCCAGTGCCGTTGCCCGCATCTACTATTATTTTGAGTCCTGATAGTGGTTTGCCATCGGGCGATTCTAAAGCATCTAATATCATTTGGCGCAACCCTATTGTATATACAGCTTGCAGATTGGTTATGTGCGATTGCCCAATTTTGTCGTTGTTTGTGTAAGGTTCTGATGCATATTGTATTATCTCATCAAGCTGATTTTGCTCAATGCTATTGCCCGACACGAAAAACATCATACCATTGCCGTTGAATGCCATGTGCCTACCTGTTACAGTGAGCATTATAGCTCCGTCGGCATTTATTTCTGGTAGCTTGGTTGATATGAGCATCGATGGTGTTGATGTTAGTCCACAGTTCAGAACATCGCAGCCCATGTGTGTAATGGCATGTTCGAGGTCTATCATAAAGTGCGGACCCGTTGTTCGGCAGTCGGTGCCCAATGCAATGCGCAGTGGGCGTTTGCCTTTTTGTTGCCATAGCCACTGCACAAAGCCACGTCCTAAGGCAATAACTTTGTCGCTCGTCAGAGTAACATTTTCGCCAATTATACCCTCAGAAGCTACGCCACGTATGTCGGCTCCATTCTGAAGTGCTATCCATTCTGCTCCAACCATATATGTGCAACTTGTTTTGTTGTTATGTTATGCTCCTGCTTGTTGTCTCGATACATGACCTAAGTATCCGCCATGATGTCGCTTAGCATATTGTTCGCTTGTGAAGCCTATTTTTTTCATCAGTGTTACTACCAATATATCGCCAATTACGGTCATTACTGTTGTTGATGTAGTAGGTGTGAGCCCTAATATGCATACCTCTTTGGGGTTGCCTGTGGGCAAAACAATGTCGGCTACGGTGGCCAATGGGCTATCAGTGTTGCCTGTTATTACTATAATAGGTACGTTGTTGTAGAGGTTGCGAGCAAGGTCAACAAGTTCAATTATCTCGCGTGTTTTGCCTGAGTTACTTATCAATATAAGTATGTCGTTGGGTTGCATAATGCCCAAGTCGCCATGTTGTGCTTCGGCTGGGTGTAGGAATACGGCAGGCGAACCAGTTGAGCTAAATGTTGTTGACATGTTGATGGCTATCTGGCCTGCTTTGCCCATTCCGCTCATTATTATTTTGCCGCCAAGTTCGTGCACATGGTGGTGAATGAGTCCAATGGCTTTGTCGTATGCATCAGTAATAGGAATGTTGAGCACTGCCTCTGCTTCGTGTTTTAGAATGTCGGTTATTGTCTTGATTTCCATTTTGTTATGGTATATTGATATTTTTTTAGTAATCGTAATATTTGTTTTTTAAACTCCAACGAAGTGCAAAATATATGTGTGTTGAGCTGTTGCTGTCAAAGTCGTCTTTCATATTGCGGTGGCGCAATCCGACAGTGAAGTTCATCATTGTTCTTGGGTTGATGAGTAGTGTAGCAGCTGCATCAACATATTTGGTTGTTGTTTTATTGCCTTGCAAAAGTTTTACGCCATATTGTGCATTGCGTTTTTTGCTCGGAATGTTTGGGTTGTGTCCATACGAAAGTGTGTCACCGGGTATGTCTGCGCCATATTGTGCAAAGTTGAATTGGCTACGTATCATAAGGCGTTTGTATCGATAGTTGGCTATTGCTACAACCTCTCTGAAGTTGGCTACCAAAGGGTGCGCTAAGCACTGATTGTGGTGTGTATATGTGCCTAAACCATCGTATTGCGAATATGAGAATGGGCGCACTTGCGAGTATTCTGCCTGAATGTCAAGTCCTTTCGCACCAAAGATGTTTATTGTTTTCAGTCCGAGCAAATATCCATATTTGTTTGACCAATAGTCGTTGCCACCTGTTAGCTCTTTTAGTCTGAATTCATTAAACATAAATTGCCCGTGCAGAATGAGCCATTTGCATAGTTGCAATTTGCTGTTGATGCCTACAATCATTTTGTCTGGCGAACCTGCATTGAATTCTCCCGGGCGGAAGATGATGAATGGGTTGAGATATTCAAAGTCTATGCTTCTGCTTTCGCCAGTGAGTCTCCAAGTTGCCATCGTTACGTTTTCAAACAGACCTATCGAAAAACGTCCCCACATATTCCAATCAAAGTAGTGCGTAAAGCTATATTTTTCTCTATATCCGTTGTTGGACGTGCGCTGTGTATCATGTGTTTGTAGCTGCGTTACCATCATCATATATTTGAAGTTCAAGAATGTTACGTTGAACTTAAACATAGGGTAGGCTGGGGCATTGTCTGACAAAAGTAGCGAGCGGTAGCCATCGCCTATAAATGTTTTGCCTTTACCTATTTGGAAGTCAATGTATTTGCCAATGTTGAAACCTATATATCCGGTAGCTGTCTGGTAGTCGAAGTAGTTGTTTTTGGCCTCTTTTCTGTAGTTCGACTCACCGGGCACTGTGCCAAAGTCGCGTGCTATCTCTTCGTAGTAGGCAGGGAAACGGGCTTGGTTTTCGTTGAAATCCATATAAAACCAAAAGTTTTTACCCAAGTTACCATTGATGTAGAATCCGCGCGAATTGATATAGCTTGTGTAGTCGCTACCATTTTCTTTGCCTATCTGAAAATCAAAAAATGGGTTGATAGCTACATATATATCGTTGTATTTCCACGCCAAAAAGTCGTCGTGAATGAGGTTTTTGAATATGTTTTTGCACACAGGCTTACCATCTGCAGCTTGGTGCGGATTTGTATATATTTCTGGTTGTTTGATGCCATCGTATATCAGCGAGTCGAGGTCATATAGTTGGCGCAACTCATCAAGTTTGTATTGTCTTATCGATGAATGCAAACTTTTATTTCCTATGATGTATGTTTGGCGTTGGAATGGATCGAATTGCGAGTTCTCGTAGTAGCTGTAACCTTGAGCTGATGCTATTGCGCAACTAAAAACCAACCAAATTAGTAATATTGTATTTTTGCGCATATCGATATACATTTTATGCGTTCAAATTTACAAATTTTACACTAAGACAAAAAGTTATCTTAGTTATTTATGACAAATGAAATCCTTGCAAAAATGCCTTTATGTCCATTCTCTTTTTGCCAGCAGCTTGTATTTCGTCTATTTCGAGTGCTCCGTCGGCAGTGCCAATTGCAAGGTAGCTTTTGCCATCGGTCTCAACTTGTCCGGCACTGAGTTTTTTGTCTGAAATGTGTGTACGATATATTTTTACGCTTGTTACAACTTGTTTGTTGTCAGTCAGTTCGGTCCATGCAGTGGGGTAGGGTGATAAGCCTCTTACCTTGTTGTGTAGCTCTGCTGTTGGGCGACTCCAATCAAGTTTCATGTCCTCTTTGAATATCTTTGGGGCTGGTCGCAATTCTTCGTCGTTGGCAAGCGTGCTTTGTGCTGTGAGGTTTGTGTTGCCTGCCTCTATTTGTGCAAGTGTGTCTACTATGGTTTGTGCTCCAATGTTCATTAGTTTGTCATGAATGCTACCTGCGTCATCGGTGGGCAAGATGTCAATGGAGCGTTGCATAAATATGTCGCCAGTGTCTATCTCATGTTTTAGTTTGAATGTGGTTACACCTGTTGTTTTGTCGCCGTTCATTATTGCCCAATTTATTGGGGCTGCACCTCTATATTGTGGCAATAGCGATGCATGTAGGTTGTAGGTGCCAAGTGGTGGCATATTCCAAACTATTTCTGGAAGCATTTTGAATGCAACAACTACCTGAATATCAGCTTTTAATGCTTTTAGTCCGTTTATGAAGTTTTCGTCTTTGAGACGTTCGGGTTGCAATATGTTGAAGCCTTGTTGCTCGGCATATATTTTTACTGCCGATTTGCTTATTTTTTGTCCGCGTCCGGCTGGCTTGTCGGGCATCGTTACAACTCCAACTATTTCGTGGCCAGCATGTTGTATGGCTTTAAGGCTTTCTACCGCAAACTCGGGTGTGCCCATAAATATTATTCTCATATCAGCAGGTAGTTTTGTGGTTGGTGTAAATAGTTGCAGCGTTGCAATGTTTTGGAATGCAACGCTGCAATGTTGTTTGTTTTTATTTGATAGTTGTGTGTTTGTTATTCCACACCACTTTCATCGGCTACTTCAAGGTCTTCAAGGTTGTCCATCGGCTTTTCTATTTCGTCTTCCTCTTCCTCATCGTCAGAATCTATGCCACCTGTCAAGTCCATCTCATCATCTCCACCAAGTCCGTCAGACTCTAATTCTACATCTTCTTTGACTGGGAATTTTATGAGGTAGATGAAGTCGTCAGTTTCAATTCTGAGGGCCGACATAAATCTGCCACCGCCAATGTCTAATGTTTCTATTTCATTTTGAAAACCAGCAGGAAACTTTTCTGCTAAAAGTTCTCTCATCTTTTCATCAAGCTTCTCGAAGTTTTTTATAACACGTGGTTTTGAGCTTTTCTGTGCCATGTTGTTTTGTAATTCGTTCTGTATCTTTTGTCGTCTTTTCTAATTCGGCTTCAAATATAGAAACTTTTTATATCACGACATCTATATCTGAAAAAAAAAGATTGTTAAGAAATTAGAATAGTTTTTTTATGCATTTTTTGTGTGCGCAAACAAAAAATGGTGAAGTACATTTTTGTGTATCTTCACCATTTTATATTTGTCTCACTATTAGCTTTATTCAGTAAATTCTTTGCGTACTTGGTTTACTTTTTCAGTAAGTAGCTGCATTATTTCGGGCGATATTTCGCTCTGTATATTTGCTTTGATTGTAGTGAGGTGAGCGCTTGCATCGGTAGTTGCTACTACTTGTCCTTGTGGCTCAGCTTTCACTTCGTCAAATATCACCTTTATCTCTTGCATTTTGCTTGTCAGATAGTTTAGGTCTTCATCGTAACTATTGGGGTTGTTGGTCTCAAGTATGTTGAGCACTGTGGCAAGTGCAAGTTTTTGTGCTATGACGCGCTCAGTGAGTTGTTTGTTGCTCTTTTCTGAGTTTTTGATAATGTTTAGGGCTATGTATAGTCCTTCAGTCCAGCCACCTACCATTACTTCAGCTGCAATGTTTTTGCGGTTGTTTTCCATTAGGTATTGGTTGGCGTTCATATATACTTCTGACACTATGTTGAGCAGTTCATCTTTCGACGAGCTTTGTGCTTCTATTTTGTTTATTGTCTCTTCGTCAACAAGTTGCACAATACCAAGGCGCTCAGTAAGGTGTTTGAGCGATGTGATGTAGTCAACTGTTTTTTGCGATTGCTCAAATATGTTGGTGAAGCTCATATCGGTGGTATATATGCCAAGGTTGAGCGCCATTTTGAGGTTGGTGTCGTAGTTGTTGACTTTGTTGATGTTATGAAGCAGATCTTCATCATATTTTGCGCCTGATTCTTTTATGAGTGAAGCTACTTCTACCGGAGCCGGAATGGTATAGAGTATGGTTTTTGATTTGTTGAGAGCATCTTTTGCACTTGCTTCATCTTCAGTTGAAACTGTATAATTTTCTTCAAGATTGGTGGTTGTTTTGCTTCTATTGCAAGCTGCCAGTAGAGCTACGCAAATGGCAAGGGTTGATATTGAAATGCAATTTTTCATATCGTTTCTTTATTTTCGAATCTGTGTTTCTTTTTATATCGTGCTAATATAGTCTTTTTTCGCTTTTTTTGCAAAAATGTTATATTTTTTTTTATACCTGATAGTATCTTTTCCCAAATATGCCATTCCCTATTCTCACCAATGTTGAGCCATATTCTACAGCTATTTGGTAGTCAGAGGTCATGCCCATACTTATTTCTCTGAAGTACTCTGCATTTGCAAAGTATTGTTTTTGGCAGGTCAAGAATATTTGGTGTATTGTGTCAAATTCTTTTCTTATTTGTTGTTCGTCAGCGGTAAACGATGCTATGCCCATTATTCCGCATATTCTCACGTTTGTTAGTTTTTGCCACTCTTGGCTGTCGAGGAGCTGATATAGCTCAGTGGGTAGCAGTCCAAATTTTGTCTCTTCTTGTGCTACGTGCACTTGTAGCAATACATTTATGGTTCGGTTGTTTTTGATAGCCTCTTTGTTGATTGTCTCAAGTAGTTTTTGGCTGTCGACGCTATGGATGAGATGTATAAATGGTGCTATGTATTTTACTTTGTTGGTTTGCAAATGCCCTATCATGTGCCATTTGATGTCAGAGGGTAGGGCTGTGGCTTTGTCTGTTAGTTCTTGTACTTTGTTTTCGCCAAAGTGGCGTTGTCCCATGGCATACGCTTCTTCTATGTCTTCTTTCGGAAATGTTTTTGATACGGCTATTAGCTCTACTCCGTTGGGTAGTGTTTGCTTATATTGTTCTATTGCGTTGGCTATGGCTGACATGTTTGTGTGTTTTTTGGTATTGAAAATGAAGCAGCCGAAGATGGCTTCGGCTGCTTTTATTGTGTAAAAAAAAACTACGTTCTGTATGTTTTTTATTTGTTCAGACGGAACTTCTGATCGCCATTTTGGAAGAAGTTTACTATCTGATGTGCAGCTGCAACACCTGCGTTGATGTTGGCTTCTTGTGTCTGCGCACCCATCTTTTTGGGTGTGAAGAAGTATCTGCCTTCAAATTCGGCAAATGCATCTTTGTTGTCAGGTGCTACGTCGGCAATATACTTGAAGTCAGAGCGTTCTTTCATAAATGCTACGAGTCCGGCTTCGTCTATCACCTCTTTGCGTGCGGTGTTGATGAGCACTGCATTTTTGGGCATAAGACTCAAAAGTTTTGGGTTGATAGAGCCCTTGGTCTCTGCAGTAGCAGGTATATGGAGCGATACGTATTGGCAAGTTTTATAGAGTTCTTCTACACTTTTCACTGCTTTGACGCCTTCAGCTTCTATTTTAGAGGCATCAACAAATTGGTCAAATGCATATACTTCCATACCAAAGCCTTTGGCTATGCGAGCTACATTTCTACCTACGTTGCCAAATGCGTGTATACCAAGTTTTTTGCCCAATAGTTCGGTGCCCGATGTGCCGTTGAATCCATTGCGAGCAAGCATTACTGTCATACCAAATACGAGTTCTGCAACAGCATTGGCGTTCTGTCCCGGAGTGTTTTCAGCGCATACGTTGTGAGCTGTGCAAGCATCAAGGTCGAGGTTGTCAAAGCCAGCACCAGCGCGTACTACTATTTCGAGGTTTTTGGCTGCTTCTACTACCTCTTTGGTTACTTTGTCTGAGCGAACGATGATGGCGTTGGCATCTTTTACTGCATCGAGGAGCTGAGCATTATCAGTATATTTTTCGAGTAGTGCAAATTCGTAGCCACCTTTTTCTACTATCTCTTTGATTTGATCAACAGCAATCTTTGCAAATGGTTTTTCTGTTGCAACGAGAACTTTCTTCATGATGTGTGTTATGGTAGGTTTATTTTGTATGTATAAAAACC
This sequence comes from uncultured Marinilabiliaceae bacterium, assembly GCA_905235955.1. GTDB lineage: Bacteria > Bacteroidota > Bacteroidia > Bacteroidales > Marinilabiliaceae > W3P20-009. Next base: position 2,937 of record CAJONN010000009.1, on the reverse strand, counting down.
GGAAGTATGTGTGCTCCCGGTTTTATATCTGACTGTTTTTTAGTGTTTTGCTTCAAATTCTTTCATTGTAGCAATGAGTGCATCTACGCTCTCTACTGGCAATGCGTTGTAGGTCGATGCGCGGAAACCACCCACTGAACGGTGTCCTTTGATGCCTATCATACCTTGCTGTGTTGCATAGTCGAGGAACTCTTTTTCAAGTTCTTTGTACTCGTCGTTCATTATCCAACAGATGTTCATGTATGAGCGGTCAGCTGCATCGGCAACGGTAGGTTTGAAGAGTTTGTTGCGTTCTATTTCGCTGTAGAGTTTGTCAGCTTTTACTACTTTTCGGCGTTCCATTTCTGCCACACCGCCTTGTGCTTTGAGCCATTTGAGTGTTTGCAGTGCTGCAAATACTGATGATACTGGAGGTGTGTTAAACATTGAGCCTGCATCGATGTGCGTTTTGTAGTCGAGCATAGTAGGTATTTTGCGCTCTACCTTGCCAAGTGCATCTACTTTTACAATGGCAAATGTCAAACCTGCAGGTGCAAGGTTTTTCTGTGCGCCACCATATATGAGGTTGTATTTTGATACGTCTATTTTTCGACTGAATATGTCAGACGACATGTCGGCAATCAGAGGCACTTTTACGTCTGGGTCTTTGTGGAGTTCAGTGCCGTAGATTGTGTTGTTGGTTGTGATGTGGAAGTAGTCTACATCAGCAGGTACGAGGGCTTCAAAGTTTTTAGGTATGTAGCAGAATGTTTTGTCTTCTGACGATGCTACTTCTATTACTTCGCCAAAGAGGGTAGCCTCTTTTTGTGCTTTTTTAGCCCATACACCTGTCTTGAGGTAGGCTGCTTTTTTGTTGAGGAAGTTGTATGGAGCCATGCAGAATTGCAAACTTGCACCTCCACCAAGGAACACAACTTCATAGCCTTCTGGTATGTCAAGAAGCTCTTTGAAAAGCTTTTGAGTTTCAATCATTACAGCGTCGAATTCTTTACTTCGGTGCGATATTTCAAGAAGTGAAAGACCTGTGCCTGCAAAGTTAAGAACTGCGTCTGCTGTGGCCTTGATTGTCTCTTGTGGAAGAATCGAAGGACCTGCATAGAAATTGTGTTTTTTCATCTCTATTTATGTTTTAGTTTTTTTCGTTATAGTGTTTCTAAATTTTTTTGATTCACCCTTAATCGCTGACAAAATTAGTAATTAACGATATGATTTCAGCAAAAAAAAACGTCTTTTTTACACACTATGTGTAAATTTTTAAACAAGTGGTATTATTTTCACTTATAAAAGGTGTTTTTAAATGCTACATAGCGTTGACCTTTGTGGAATATTTTGTGCCATACTGCTATGATAAATCCTAATCCGTAGCCTACTATTTGAATAAACCCTGATATGGTGCTCAGTATTCCTACTTTGATGCTTCGAGTTTGATATGTTGAGTCGATAAAGAGTAGTATGAGCCATAGTGGCATGAATATGGCAAACACCCAATGTATTTTTATTCCTAATATAATAGATATAGGTATGCCCAACACAACAAGTGCTGGCAATATGTGTACTATTTTGAGTGCACCTTTATGCCTCGAAGCCAATTCGATGCGTGCTGTGCCTGATGAGAATACTTGCTTGAAGAATGATTTGAACGTGTTCCGACGTTTGTGATATACGTATGTGTCGTCTATTAGTCCAACGGTGTAGCCGTGTTCTACTACGTTCATACTGAAGTCAATATCTTCGCCATAGCGCATGTCACAAAAGCCACCTATCTCGTCAAATACTGTTTTTCTGACACCCAAGTTGAAACTGCGCGGATAGAATTTGTCAAGTTTCTTCTTGCCACCTCTGATGCCTCCTGTGGTAAATACTGAGGTCATTGAGTATGAAATGGCTTTTTGTGTGGGTGTGAAAAATTTGTGCGCTCTGTCTGGTCCACCAAAGCAGTCGAATGGTTGCCTATTGAGGTGGTCTATTGTTTTTTTTAGATAGTCTGACGGCAAAACGCAATCAGAGTCAAGAAATACAAGGAACTCACCATTGGCAAGTTTTGCGCCATTGTTGCGAGCTATTCCCGGTCCCTGATTTTCTTGATATTGGTATTTGATGTCGAGTTGGTTTCTGTATGGCTCTACTTCGTTTTGGCATGTTAGCTCTGAGCCGTCGTCGATAACTATTACTTCAACTTCGTGCTTCAGAGCTTGCATAGTAAGCGAGTCGAGTAGTTCAGAAACCTCTTCTGGTCTATTATATACAGGTATTATGACAGATATTCGTGCCATTATAAGTGTTTAGGCTTTTTCTTCAGCTTTTTCCTCTTCATCCTCTTTGTCGCTTACAAGACCAGCTGCTTGAAGTATGTTGTACCATGTAAAGAGTTTTTTGAGGTCTGATGTATAGATGCGTTCTTTGTCCCAATTGGGCAAAACGTTGTCCATATATGCTTTGAGCTCATCAACCGATGCTTTTTTGGGGTCAATGGCTTGTGCGCCGTTGGTATATTTGTATATGTTGGTAAATACTGTGCTGAGTTTTACATCGTCTTCTGTAGTATACATTGATATATCAGCAAGTGCGCTAACGCGTGAAGTGGCGTAGGCTGGAGTTTTTTTACCAGTAGTTATTGATTCTACGATAATGGTGTTTTTGCCTTGCGAAACGAGTTTGAAGAGTCCGCTTTGGCCCGATATTGAAAGGATACCTTTTAGCATTGTGTTGTAATGTGTTTATTTATGTATGATTTTCTTGCAAAGATAGTGTTTTTGATAATATATGCTAATGCTTTGTTATAGTTGTTTTTATTTTACTCAAGTTTCGCAAGTAGAAATGTACTGCAAACAAGTCCCTATATACGGCCTTCCCATTAATTTTACTTTTTATCTCGCTACGCTCAATCATCTTCGGGTCTTTCCGCAAGACTCAACGATGATTGAGCGAAGCGAAACG
>CAJONN010000008.1 GCA_905235955.1 uncultured Marinilabiliaceae bacterium | reverse complement strand
TTGAGCGAAGCGAGTTTAAAATCGTTTAGCGTAGCGGAGATAATTTTTAGCGGAGTGGCAACAGCGACGAGTTCTTTTTGTTACTTTTTATTTCGCTTCTCTCAATCATCGTTGAGTCTTGCGGAAAGAAAAAGTAAAATTAATGGGAAGGTCATATATTGGGGACTTGTTTGCAGAACATTTCTACTTGCGAAACTTAAGCATTCTTATTAAATAAAAAATGTAGAAATATGCTTTTTAGGCACATTTCTACATTTTTCTGCTTTTTGTGCAAGAGGAGTTTTTATCCTCTGCTATAGTTTGGTGCTTCTTGTGTTATTGCTACATCGTGTGGATGGCTCTCTTGCATACCTGAAGCTGTAATGCGAGTAAATTTGGCATTGTGTAGCTGCTCTATTGTTGCAGCTCCGCAATATCCCATACCAGAACGGATGCCACCAAGTAGCTGATAGATGACTTCATATAGTGTGCCTTTGTAAGGTACACGAGCTGAGATGCCTTCTGGTACAAGTTTTTTTACGTCGTCTTCAGTGTCTTGGAAGTAGCGATCTTTTGAGCCTTTCTGCATAGCTTCGAGCGAACCCATACCGCGATATGACTTGAATTTACGACCATTGTAGATGATTGTATCGCCGGGCGACTCTTCTGTGCCGGCAAAGAGTGAGCCACACATTACGCATGAGCCACCTGCTGCCAAGGCTTTTACAAGGTCGCCCGAATAGCGCAAACCACCGTCGGCAATTACTGGTATATGACCATAGCCGTTTTCTTTGAGTGTTTTAGCTACGTCGTATATGGCTGAGAGTTGTGGTACACCTACGCCTGCTATGATGCGTGTGGTGCATATTGAGCCCGGACCAATGCCTACTTTAACAGCATCGGCACCTGCTTCAACTAATGCTAGTGCAGCTGCGCCTGTAGCTATGTTGCCTACTACGATGTCTATTTGTGGGTATCTTTCGCGTGCTTTTTTCAGTGTTTCGATAACGCCTCGGCTATGTCCGTGAGCGGTATCAATTACTATGGCATCTACGTTGGCTTTGACCAATGCATCGATGCGCTCAAAGGTGTTGTATGTTACGCCTACGCCTGCTGCTACTCTGAGGCGTCCTTTTGAGTCTTTGCAAGCTAATGGTTTGTCTTTGGCTTTGGTAATGTCTTTGTAGGTTACAAGGCCAAGCAGTTTGAAGTTTTTGTCAACTACAGGCAGTTTTTCTATTTTGTTTTGCTGTAGTATTTCTGCTGCTTTGTCGAGGTCGGTAGTTTGGTCGGTGGTGATGAGGTGTTCTTTGGTTGTCATCACTTCTGAAACGCTTTTTTGCATATTTTGCTCAAAGCGTAGGTCGCGGTTGGTTACTATACCAACGAGGTATCCAAATTCGTCAACTACAGGTATGCCACCAATTTTGTACTCTTTCATCAGAGCAAGTGCATCGCCTACGGTGCGTTTTTGGTCAATTGATACGGGGTCGTAAATCATGCCATTTTCAGCTCGCTTTACAATTTCTACTTGTTTGGCTTGCTCTTCGATGGTCATGTTTTTGTGTATTACACCTATACCGCCTTCACGTGCAATGGCAATGGCCAAACGGGCTTCGGTTACTGTGTCCATTGCAGCCGAAACTATTGGAGCATTGAGTTTGATGTTGCGTGAAAAGTTGGTGCTCAACGACACCTCGCGGGGTAGTACCTCTGAGTAGGCTGGTACCAAAAGTACATCGTCGAATGTAAGACCGTTCGATACGATTTTATCCTCTATGAATGACATTATGTTGTAATTTTTGTAATTTCTACTAAAATTACGCGCAAAAATATGTTTTTTGAGCGGTATTTCAAAATTGATTGTTTGTTTATTTGGGGCTGACTAATAGTTTTTTGAATCCTTCTGTCATTGTTTCGTGCCTATTTCCTTCTTTGTCTTCAAATATAAAATAGGCTTCGATGTTGGGTAATGACTGGGCTAATTCATAGGCTTCGTCGGGTCCTAAAATCATAAATGTGGTTGAAAGTGCATCGGTTGTGATGGTGTTGGGGCCAACTACTGTGACGCTTAGCAGTCCGTGTTCTACTGGGCGACCTGTTAGCGGATTGATGGTGTGTTGCAGTCGGTGACCATCAGCGGTGTAGTAGAATTGTCGGTAGCTGCCTGAGGTTGAAACTGCGCAGTTGCTCACTGATATTATGCATTGTGAGGTGTGGTTGAATTCGTTGCTACCTTCATCGGGTCTATCTATTGATATGCGCCATTTTCTGCCGTTGGGGTTTAGTCCTTTGAGGTGTAGCTCGCCACCAAGTTCTACCATGTAGTCGCTAACGCCATTTTCTTCAAATACTGATGCTGCTATGTCTATTCCATATCCTTCGGCCAATGCTGCAGCTTCTAAGGTTATGCGTGGGTCGGCTTTGACGAGTTTGTTGTCGATGATGCTGGTTTTGTTTAGTCCGATGAATGATTTGACGCTATCTACTTTTGACATTATGCTGTCGAATGTGGCGATGCTGATGGTGTCTGAGTGGCCGTTTGTGAAGCGCCATAGCTGACTGAGTGGTCGCACTGTGATGTCGAAGCGTTGTCCTGATAGTTCGTATATTTCGCGCGCTTTGTTGTATACGTTGACGAAGAGTGTGTCGAGTTCGGTATCTTCGTTGCGGTTTATTTTGCTTATTGTTGAGTTTGGGTTGTAGGTTGATAGTGAGTTGTCATATTCGCGTAGTTTTTTTAGCATTTGCTCTTGCAAGCTTTTGTGATGTTTGTATGTGATGTGGTATGTGGTGCCAAATATGAAGCCCTCTTCTTTGATGTATTCTTCATTTTGTTGTTGGGTGGGCGCATTGCAGGCTGTGAGTGCTATGGCGGATAATATGGCTATTGTTGTTTTGTTCATTTTGGGAGTGGTGTAATAAAAAATGGTTGCTTCATTTTGGAGTGAAACAACCATATTTGATGTTTTATTGTTTTTAGTTGTAGTTGTGTGTTGATATTGCAGTGGCCAACATGTCAACAAATTTTTGCAAATGTGAGCCTACCATCATTTTGAGCATTGGGTTGATGTCGGCTTTCATAGTTACTTTTATTCGTGAGCTATATGGCTCAACTTCTTTCATTTGTACCCAAATGTTGAAGTTGAAGCGTGTCTGACCATCGGCTGTATATTTGACGCATGAGTTTTCTTGTCGGTCAACAATTTTGAGTCCTATCTCGCCTATTTGTGGTATGGTGAAGCGGCATGTGTCTGTAGTTGCTTCCCAATTTTGCACATTGTCAGGTGGCATTATTGCTGATAGGTTTTGGAAGTCAGAAAGTTTGCTATAAATTATTCCAACGTTGTTGTTGACAGCTTTTATTGCGCTTTCGTATTTTGTGTCCATTTTGTTTCCTTGAGCTTGATGGTTAGAGTTGGCTTTTTATTTACCCCATTCGGCAGGGTTTTTGCGCCACTCTTGCAGTTTGGCTACATCGTCAGATGTTACGTAGCCGGTTTCTACTGCTGCACCAATCATCTCTTGGTAGTTGCTAAGTGTAGTGAGTTCTACTTTAGCTGTTTTGAATGCTTCTTCAGCAACTGGGAATCCGTAGGTGAATATGGCAAGCATGCCTACTACTTCGCATTGGGCGTTGCGTAGTGCATCGACGGCTTTGAGCGAGCTGCTACCTGTTGAGATGAGGTCTTCAATTACAAGCACTTTTTGACCTGCTTTGAGGTCGCCTTCGATGAGGTTTGCTAAGCCATGGTCTTTGGGCGCTGAACGTACGTAGACGAAGGGTTTGCCAAGTAGGTCGGCTACCAATGCGCCTTGAGCTATTGCGCCTGTGGCTACTCCAGCTATTACGTCAACATTGGCATATTTTTCTTTGGCCAATTGAGCAAATGCTGTTTTGATGTAGTTGCGTACTTCTGGGTACGACAGTGCTTTGCGGTTGTCGCAATATATGGGCGATTTCCAACCTGATGCCCATGTAAACGGATTTTGTGGTTGTAGTTTGATGGCTTTGATATTGAGTAGCTGTTTAGCTACATCGACAGCGTATTGGCTCATTGTGTGTTGTTTTTTGTTAGTTTTTATATTGTTGCAAAGTTAGTTATTCTAATGGGAATAGTGTGTTTTCGTTGTCTGAAAATGTTTTTTTACTTCGTCGGCGTGGTGTTTTGGTGGGTGTTGGTTTCTTTTTGTCGGTGTCAAATGTAAGTCGGTGTAGTTCGGTTTGCCCATATTGTTTTACGGCATCTCTGTGTTTTTGTGTCGGATAGCCTTTGTTGGTTTTCCAATCGTATTCTGGGTGAAGTTTGTCGAGTTGGGTCATCAGCTCATCTCTGTGTGTTTTTGCCAAAACTGATGCTGCTGCTATTGCCATGTATTTGCCGTCGCCTTTCACTATGGTCTGATGTGCTATTGGTGTATTGTCGGGCGCAGTGTATGGCTTGAATTTGTTGCCGTCAACTATTATGAAGTCGGGGCGAATGGTGAGTTGGTCGAGTGCTTTGTGCATCGCTTTTATCGATGCGTTGAGTATGTTTATTTGGTCTATTTCAGTGTTGCTCACTTCGGCTACTGCCCATGATAGTGCCTCTTTTTCTATTATGGGGCGCAGTGTTTCTCTCTGTTTCTCAGTTAGTTGTTTTGAGTCGTTGAGTAGGTCGTTGCTGAAGTTGGGGGGCAATATTACTGCTGCTGCTACTACTGGTCCTGCCAAGCATCCACGCCCAGCTTCATCGCAACCGGCTTCGGTGCGTCCGGCTTCGAGGTAGGGTAGTAGTGGTGTGTGCTCTTTTGGGGTTTTACTCATTGTATATTACATATAGTAGTGTTCGACCTACAGCTTCAAGTGTGGCGCGGTCGATGTTGTCTGCTACATCGTTGTGGGTGTGCCAATGCTGGTAGAAACCTGATTGTGTTTGTGGGTCGTATTGTATTATGTCAATACATGGTATTTGGGTGAGTTTGTTTACGTAGTAGTGGTCATCAGTGATGTATCCACCTTCGTCGTCAACAAAATAGCTGCCATAGCCTATCTCTTTGGCTGCGCGCCACACTTTGTTTACTACGTTTGGAGCTGTTGACTTTGAGTAGTGTTCTTGATAAAATTGTGCTCCGGCTGCTCCTACCATGTCGAGTAGTATGGCGTAGCGTGCCTGATTGTTTTTGCCAAGTGTGCTTTTGCCCCAGTATTGACTACCAAGGCACCATGAGTCTGGTACGTATTTTTCTGGTTTGATGTGTTGTGGTGTGCCGTAGTCTTCGGTGTCGAATAGTATTATGTCTACGCCTATGTCAGCTTTGTGTTGTTGCAGTTGGCGAGCTATTTCGAGTAGTATGCCTACGCCACTTGCGCCATCGTTGGCACCATCGATAGGTGTGTTGTGATATTGACTATCGGCGTCTTGGTCAGCGAATGGGCGACTGTCCCAGTGTGAACAGAGTATGACGCGGTTGGCTTTGGGTTTGTTTATTTGTGCTATGATGTTGCGCACGGGGAGTGTTTTGCTTTCAAATGAAGTGCCTTCTCCCTCTTGTATTGTTACTTCTGCGCCAAACGATTTTAGCTTTTCTTCTAAATATGAAAGGCATTGTGCATGGGATGTTGAGCTTGGTACGCGTGGTCCGAATGCTGTTTGGTCTATTACATATTGGAGTGCTGAATCGGCTGAAAATTTTATATCTGATTCGGTTACTTTTATGCTTTGCTGCACTTGTATTGTTTGGTTGGCTTGTGTGCAAGCTATAAGTGTAAGTGCGATGGGCAGTGCCAGAATGCTTTTTTTCATGTATTGAGCAATGATTTCTTTTTTTTTCTACAATTCAATATCCCAAAAGCTGTCAGAGCTTCTGAAGTCGACTATTTGTACGTGTGGATATTGTGCTAATGCAAATTTCTTTATTACGTTGAATGCATCGTCGGCAACAATGGTGTCGCTTTGTGGCAATCGGTTGTATACTATTGCGGTGAGGTCGATGTTGTGATTTTTGCATGCATCGATGCTGAGCAGTGCATGGTTGATGCCACTTACTTTCGATGTTGTAACGAGGATGAGTGGCAATCGGCGTGATGCGATATATTCAATGGTGAGCATTTTGTCGTTGAGTGGCACCATTAGTCCGCCGTCGCCTTCGATAAGTACGACGTTGTATCTGTCGAGGAGGTAACGGGTGTCGCGGTCGATTTTTTCGGGGTCGATGCTGATGCCTTCAATTTTGGCTGCGAGGTGTGGAGGGGCAACTTTTTTGAATAGATATGAGCATGTGCGTCCTTCTCTGTCTTCGGGTAGTATGCCTGTGCCCATCACTTTGCGGTGTTCCACGAGGTCGTCAGCAACCGTTATACAACCTGTTTGTATGGGTTTTTGTGTGATTACTGAGACTCCTCTGTGGTGTAGGTAGGCTGCCATTCGGGCTGTAACGAAGGTTTTGCCACTGTCGGTGTCTACTCCGCTGATGAAGTATGCTCCAAATCTGTGTTTTATCATATTGGTTGCCCCTTTAGTACTCTGTATGCCAAGTGCTCTGTACTATAATGTTTAGTTAGTCTTCGCTCTCGTCATCATCGTCGTCGTTGTTTTTCTTGCTTTTTTTCTTTTTTTCTTTCTTGGCTTTTTTGCCGTTGTCGTCATCGTCGTCGTCGTCAAAGAAGTCTTTCTTTATTTTTTCGGCAGTGTTGCCTGTTATTTTTTCGTATTCTTCTGATGCTGATTTGTATTTGGCTTCAGCTTGTTTTACGGCTTCGTTGGTTGCTTTTTGTGCGCTTTTGCCTTTGTTGATGTTGGCTTCTCCTTTGGCTTTTATTTTTTCAGCATTGGCTATTGCTTTGTCAATGGCTTTGAGGCTGTCGGCCGATTGTTTGTCAAGTGCTTTGAGGTCGGCCATAGCTTGTTTTACTACCATTTTGTCTTTGTCTTTGAGGTATTTGTTGAAGCCTTTTTTCTCTTCGGCAAAGTTTTTTGTGGCATTTTTTTTGGCTTCGTTGAGCTCTTTTATTTGTATTTCGGCATCGCATACTTGCTCAGTGCCTACCTCTATGAGTGAGTCGTTTACAAAGGCTTTGTGGTTTACTGATTCAAGTTTTTTTCTGGCTGTTTCGTAGGCTGTTGTAGCTTTGGCTTTTGCTGCTTCAACTTTGTCTTGTGCGGCTGTTTGTGCCATTGCGTTTGTGCCAATAAATGCAACTATTGCAAGTGTAGTTATTATCTTCATAGTAATATATTTTTCGGTTTTTTCTTAACTGTGTAAACGGTTGAAAATGACTGCTAAATGTGCATATATTGATGTGTTTTGCACAAATACGCTGTCGGGTACTTTTATTCTCACCGATGTGAAGTTCCAAATGGCTTCGATTCCGTTGTCTACCATGATATCAGCCACTTCTTGTGCATGCTCTACGGGTACTGTGAGTATGCCTATTTTTACGTCGTCGTGTTTGACGCGTTTGAAGTCGTTGGTGTGGTATATGGTAGTGCCACCAATGTTGAGCCCTATTTTGTCAGGGTTTACATCGAAGGCTGCAACTATTTCAAAGCCAAATTGTGTCAGACCATGGTCGAGCAATAGTGCTGTGCCTAAACTGCCGGCTCCGAAGAGGTAGCCACAATCCATGGTGTTGAAGCGCAAAAATGTTTCGAGCTCTGATATGAGTAGCTCTACTTCATATCCTACTCTTGTTTTGCCAACAATGCAGGTGTATGATAGGTCTTTGGTTACTTGCGTGGGGTCGACGCCCATGTCATGACCTATTTGTGTTGATGATACTACTTTTGCTCCGTTTTGTTGCGCTAATTTAAGGTATGTTAGGTAACATGGCATACGGCGCAATGTTGGCTCAGGAACTAATGTAGTGTCAATTTTGTTCATTGTTGCTGTTGGCGTTAGGCTCTGAATTTGGAGCAAATGTAGTAATTATATACGCAATTTTTGTAGCAATGATACAAAAAGCGCGGTTCTTTCGTTTAAAAACTTTTCAAGTCTATTTGAAAATTTTGCTTGTGTGGTGGAATTGCCCCTATATTGATTCTTCTATGCTTTTGAGTACGTAGTTGAGCACTTCGTCGGTGTGGCAGGCTGAGATAAAGTTGCCTTCGAACTGCGATGGACTGACGTATATGCCTCGGCTGAGCATGTTGCGGAAGTATTGAGCAAAACGTTCTTGGTTGCTTTGTTTGGTGTCTTGGAAGTTGCGTACGGGCTTGTTGTTGAAGAATAGGGTGAACATTGAGCCACAATGGTTGAGTTGTATCTCTTTGCCTTCTATTATTTGCTTTAGTTTGGCTATAAATTCATTGCTTCGAGCCTCTAAGTTGCTATAGAAGTTGGGTGCAGAGAGTTGTGTGAGTGTGGCTATGCCTGCTGCCATAGCTACTGGGTTGCCACTGAGTGTACCTGCCTGATATACAGGTCCGTTGGGTGCTAAGCATTGCATTATTTCTTCGCGTCCGCCAAATGCTGCTGCGGGGAATCCGCCACCTACTATTTTGCCTACTGTTGTCATGTCAGGGGTGATGCCAAAGCGTTGTTGTGCACCGCCATGTGAGAGTCTGAAACCTGTTATTACTTCGTCAAAGATGAGTAGTGCGCCATATTGTTCGGTGAGCTGACGCATGGTTTGCAAAAAGCCATCGGCAGGTGCTACTACGCCCATGTTGCATGCTACGGGTTCTACGATGACGGCTGCTACTTTGTCGCCATTGGCAGAGAAGTATTTTTTTAGTGCGTCAGTATCGTTGTAGGGCAAAACTATTGTATGCTTTACAAAGTCGGCAGGTACGCCGGCACTTGAGGCGTTGCTGATGTTGGCTACAGCTGAGCCTGCTGCTACAAGTAGATGATCAGCATGACCATGATAGTTGCCTTCAAATTTTACAAGTATATCGCGCCCTGTGTAGCCGCGTGCTACGCGTATGGCAGACATGGTTGCTTCTGTGCCGCTGTTGACAAAGCGTAGTCGTTCCATTGTTGGCACGGCACTTCTGACCATTTCAGCAAGTTGTGTTTCGGCTTCGGTGGGTATGCCGTAGCTGCTGCCACGCATTACGGCATCGGCGGCGGCTTGGCTTACTTGTGGATTGTTGTGTCCGAGTATGAATACGCCCCATGACATGCAGAAGTCGATATATTTGTTGTTGTCTATGTCAGTGATGTAAGCACCTTGGGCTTCGCGTACAAAGAGTGGGGTAGTGCCTACGCTTCGGAGTGCTCTTACTGGACTGTTGACGCCACCGGGTATTACTTGTTGTGCTTGGTTGAAGGCGGCTACTGATTTTGGTCTAGATTGTATCATGATTTTTTGATGGTTGAATAAAAGGGCTGTGATGTTTAAATGCCTTGGGCGTATTGTTTTGCAAAATATGTTATGATGTATTTTGCTCCTGCTCGTTTTATGGCTATTAGGCTTTCGAATACAGTGCGTTGTTCGTCGAGATAACCCAGTTTGGCGGCTGCTTTGAGCATAGAGTATTCACCGCTTACTTGGTAGGCTACCATTGGGGTGTTGGGGAATTTTTCTACGCCACGTGCGATGATGTCGAGGTAGGGCATTGCGGGTTTTACCATAGTCCAATCGGCACCTTCTTCAATGTCAGCGGCTATCTCTTCAATGCCCTGATTGTGGGTGCGGAAGTCCATCTGATATGTTTTGCGGTCGCCAAATGATGGTGCTGAAGCAGCAGCGTCGCGAAATGGGCCATAGAAGGCTGATGCGTATTTGGCTGAGTATGCCATTATTTTGCATTTGTCGCGCAAACCATTGGCTACGAGTATGTTGTGTAGGGCTTCGATTTGTCCGTCCATCATTGCCGAGGGTGCTACAAAGTCGGCACCAGCTTGTGCATGCACTAATGCCATTTGGGCGAGTAGTGGCAGTGTGGTGTCGTTTTCAACATCGTGGTTGCAGAGTAGTCCGCAATGGCCATGGCTGGTGTATTCGCAGAGGCAGACGTCGGTCATTACACAGATTTGTGGTACTGCTTCTTTGATGGCTTTTACGGCGCGGCAGACGAGTGCATCGGGTTGGTAGGCTTGTGTGCCACGTTCGTCTTTTTGTTCGTCGGGTATAACGCCAAATAGTAGTATCTTGTTGATACCCAAGCTGTAAGTCTCTTTTACGTCGGCAATGAGTGTGTCTATTGAGAAGCGGAATATGCCGGGCATTGAGGCTATTTCATCTTTTATGTTGTTACCTTCTACCACAAAATATGGATAGATAAAGTCGTCAATGGCTACGCTGACATCGGCATAGCGGTCGCGAGTGGGTGCATCGAGGCGATATTGTCTGAAACGTTTCATATTATATTTTTTATTTGTTTTTCTATGATGTTATTTAAGTGTTGTTGTGTTACGATGCCACGTGCAATAAGTTGCTTGCTAAGTGGCAGTGTGCCATAGAGTTTGATGAAGTTGTTGATGGTGCTGGGCGAGGTGAATATGATGCGCTCTATGGTGTTTAAATCAACTTTGTGTGGTTGCTGTGGCATACGGTTTTCGTAGGCTATAACAGTGTCGACGCTGAAGTTGAGTTCAGTAAGTTTGTTTGGTATGATGGGTAGTGCTAAGTTTGAGCGTGGTATTAGTACTCGTCCGCGAGGTTGCTTAGCAAACCATTGCGCTACGCCATACGAATTGTCGTGCTCTACTTGCTCAATGTTTTGTGCACCAGATAGTTGCAGTGCTTGTGTTGTTGAGTTGCCTATTGACACTATTATTGGTTTTGCTCTAAGCTGGCTTATGTTGCAATGTTCAGCCCAATGTTGTACTGCATATCGGCTGGTGAAGAGTAGATAGTTGTATTGCTCTACTTGCTTTGCGGCTTGCTTTAGTGCTGCCTGATTTTGAGCTTTGCATATCTCTATGAGAGGGGTGTGGATGTAGCTCGGGTTGGGTGATTGTGTGCCTGTGTATAGTGTCAGCATTTTTGGGTGGCAAATACTACTATATTATACTTTGGGGTGCAAATATTGCCTTTAGGTCGGCTCTGCCTTTTAGTGCTGTAACGGCGAGCCTACCTTGCATGGGGTGGGTGCTGAAGGGCAATATTTGTGCTATTTCGTTTTGTAAGCCAAGTCTTTTGAGTGCGCATGTAGCAACAATTGCGGCATCGTATTGTCCGCTACGCACTTGTGCTATGCGTTCTTCTATTGTGCCACGTATGCCTACTACTTGTACGTCGGGGCGGAGTGTAAGTAGTTCTTTTTGGCGCAATGGTGAACTTGTGCCTATTTTGCTTTGCGGAGGCAGCTGGCTTAGTGTTAGGTTGTTTCGGCTCACGAGCGAGTCGGTTTTATCAGTTGCTTCGTAGAGGGCTATTACTTCGATGTTTGGATTGAGGTTGATGGGCAAGTCTTTGGCAGAGTGAATGGCTACATCGGCATCGCCATTGATGAGGGCTTCGTCGAGTTCGCGTGTAAACATGTCGTCAGGTGCTTTGCCGCTAAGTAGCGATATGTCAAGTCTTTTATCGCCAAACGATTTGAGCGGAATGAGTGTGTAGCTGATGTTTGGCAACTTGGCAAAAACTTCATTTACTTGTATGAGCGACAGTTTGCTACTGCGTGCTACAACTTTGAGCTGATTCATATAACGTGTTCTTAATGTGTTAGTTGGCTGTATATTGTTTGCGTCGTTCTATTATTTCGTGCAGTTCGCATACGGCCTCTTCTATTATCATTTCAGCTTTTTGCACCTCGTCGGTTCGTACTTGCAAGTTGTTGCGTACTTGTTGCTCTACATCGTGCAGATTGTAGAGTTTTAGTCCTTCAATTTCGGCTGCGGAAGGCTCTATGTCGCGTGGGAAGGCGAGGTCGATGGCCAAGAGTTGCCGCTGTGGGTTTACAAAATTGAGGTCGGCATGGCTTATTATGTAGTTGGGTGCCGAGGTGGCACTGATGAGAATGTCGGTTTGGGGTAAGAAGATGGCTTTTTTATCGAGTGAAAAGACTTCGATGCCAAGTGGCTTAGCCAAAGTTCTTGCTTTCTCTTCGGTTCGGTTGGCAAGGAATATAAGTTTTGCGCCTTTGTTGAGCAGAAATTTTATAATATCGTTGGTCAGTTTGTTGACACCAACAATGGTGATGCGTGCGTTTTGCAGGTTGATATTTTCATGCTCTATGATCTCGATGGCAGCCAAGCTATGACTTACGGCGCCGTGTGATATTTGTGTTTCGTTGCGCACACGTTTGCCAGTTTGTAGGGCGCATTCGAAGAGTTTGTGTATTTCGGCAGGCAGTTTTTGTCCGTTTCCGCATGCGGCCTGATATGCCTCTTTTACTTGTCCTTGCACAGCGCGTTCGCCCACTATAGCCGATTCGAGTCCGCACACTACTCTAAATAGATGGCGTGCTACGCTATCGGGCACATCGCCATTGCCGTAGTATAGCTCTACGCGGTTGCATGTTTGCAAAAAGACCGATGGCTGCTCGGTTGCTGACATTGTTTTGAAGTAATCTTCTCGCTCGCCAAGCGATGTGTTGTTGTGATTTATCGATTTGTATTGTATCATAACCACTTAGTCTCTTTTATCCAATGGGTCAAAAATCTCAGATTTTCTATTGGTGTATCAGCCAATACTCCATGACCTAAGTTTATTATCCAGTTTCTGTTGTTGCTAAAAAAAGGTTTGTATCTTTCGTCCATCACTTTGGCTATTTGTTCAGTTGGGGCAAATAGTAGCCATGGGTCGATGTTGCCTTGCAGTCCGACATTTTTGTGTACCAATTTTCGGGCTATGCTTAGCGGTGTTTGCCAGTCGATGCCAACATAGTCGCACATATTGGGTGTTATTAAGGATAGTCCGGCACCTATTCCTTTAGGGAAGAAGATAAATGGTACGCCATATTCTCTTACGGCTGTAGCTATGCGCTCAACGGCAGGTAGGAAAATGCGTGCGTAGTCGGTGGCGGGTATTATACCTGCGTGAGTTTCAAATAGTTGGAAAGCGCTTGCACCGCTCTCTATTTGGCGCTTGGCATATATTATGCTCACCTCAGTCAGAGCGTCAATGAGTTGTGCTGTTTGCTTTGGGTGAGTGATGAAATATTGCTTGGCAAGTGGAAAGTCGTGTTTAGCACTATTGCCTTGTAGCATGTAGCAAAGTGTAGTGAGTGGTGCGCCACAAAAGCCTATTACGGGCACTTGTTGTTTGGCGGCAGCAATGCTGAGGGCTTGGCAGGTGGCATCGAAATGACTATAATTGGGTTTGAGGTTGCGCAGAGGTTCGGGTTGGTTGACAAGATTATTCACAAACTGCGGTCCGCGTTCGGTCCATTCCAATTGCATACCCATAGCTACGGGTACGGTAAGTATATCGCTGAAAACAATAGCCGCATCTACTCCCAAATCGTCAACCGGCATCATAGTAACTTGTGCAGCCAAATTGGGGTTGGCCATAAGCTGAGCAAAAGTATACGACTGCCGCAGTTGCTGATAGGCTGGCAATACGCGCCCTGCCTGTCGCATATACCATACTGGTGGTCGGCTTCCATACTTACCTCTCAATGTATCAACAAACAAGCTATTCATACTTTGCATTTTTTTCTGCATGCAAAAATACCCAACAAAGCGAGGGGGCGCAATCCTCATTTATGTGGAATTTTTGCATAGCTTTTTCTTTGGAAAATATGCTTTACTCAAATATCTATTGGGCTTTGTGGCAAGACTTGACGCAGACATAACGAAACAAAAAAACATCTTTAACCTAAAGAGATTTGCTTTGTATTTGCAACATTCGTTTAAAATAGTTAAAATTGCACATTGTTTTAAAAAAATATTGTTTTACAAATAAAAGAACACACTAAACATACTAAAATGAAAAAAGTAGCATTAGGTATTGACATTGGCGGAACAAACACAGCCATTGGCGTAGTTGACCAAGCAGGCGACGTATTGTCAAAAACATCTATTCCAACACCTAAAGACGGCAATGTCGACAACTACATAAAAAGCATTGCAGAAACAGTTCGCGAACTTCTTAATGGTCTTAAAGATCTTGTTGAATGTCAGGGTATTGGCATTGGTGCACCAAACGCCAACTATTATTCAGGCAATATAGAGTATGCACCAAATCTTGCTTTCAAAGGCATTGTGCCACTCGTCAACTTGCTTAAAGAGGCAATACCTGAATTCAAAGTTATAGCTCTTACCAACGATGCCAACGCTGCTGCTATGGGCGAAATGATATATGGTGGTGCTAAAGGTATGAAAAACTTTGTGATGTACACCCTCGGCACTGGCGTAGGCTCAGGCATCATAGTCAATGGCGAACTTGTATATGGTCATGACGGCTTTGCTGGTGAATGTGGTCACACAATGTTGATACCGGGCGGTCGCTCATGTGGTTGTGGTATCAATGGTCACTTAGAGTCATATTGCTCAGCAGGTGGTATGAAACGTACAGCCTTTGAGCTCTTGGCATACTACAACGCTACCGATAGTCTTTTGGCCAACAAAACATTCAACGAACTCGAGTCGAAAGATATATATGATGCAGCTGTGAAAGGCGACAAGATAGCACTCGAAGTATTCCGCGTTACAGGCGACTATTTGGCTCGTGGCATTGCAGACACCATACATCACACCAGCCCTGAAGCAGTATTCATCTTTGGCGGTCCGACAGCTGCTGGCGAAATACTCTTCAACCCTATTCGCGAAAGCCTCGAAAAATATCTTTTGCCTATCTTCAAAGGTAAACAACAAGCTCAGATATTGCCATCGAAGCTCAAACTTGGCGACGCTGCCATTGTTGGCGCATCATCGCTCGTATGGAAAGAACTTGAAAACAATGCTTAAATCAAAGTGCATTTATTTGAATTGATAAAGCACAAATAAGCATAAGTTAGTCAGAATAAAGCCGTTGGAACCACACAGAGTAAGGTCCCAACGGCTATTTTTTAGTTACACATATATGCTCAAAATAAGCATCATACCACACACATTGCACTTCAAGCAGCCAGCAGGCACATCGCGCGGCACATATCTCACTCGCAATGTGTGGTATATAGTTGCCACCGATGGCAACAATAATGGCATTGGCGAATGTGCACCACTGCCCAACCTCAGCTCTGATCACATCACCGATGCACAATATACCGCCACATTGCAGCAAATGTGCAAGATAGTAGAACAAAACAACGGCATCTTGCCCCAAGCATTGCGCAACTACCCCTCGATGTTATTTGGCTTTGAAACAGCACTGCAACAACTGCAAACCAACTCATTTGTGCTTTGGCCATCAGACTTTACACAAGGCAAAAAAGGAATACAGATAAACGGACTCATCTGGATGGGATCATACGACGAAATGCTTAGTCGCATTGAGGAAAAAAGGCAAGCCGGATTCAGATGCGTCAAACTCAAAATAGGCGCAATCAACTTTGAGCAAGAACTTGACCTTATTCGCCACATCAGAAGCACCTTTAGCCAACGCGACATAGAACTGCGTGTAGATGCCAACGGTGCTTTTGCTCCAGCCGACGCTATGCACAAGCTTGAGCAACTTGCCCATTTTGACATACACTCTATCGAACAACCTATACGTGCAAAGCAGTGGGCACAGATGGCACAACTATGCCGCAATACACCACTTCCCATCGCCCTCGACGAAGAACTTATTGGCGTAAACAGCACAGAGCAAAAAGAGGAGTTACTCAGCACCATAGCGCCACAATATATCATACTCAAACCAAGTTTGCATGGTGCATTGTGTGGTTGCGATGAATGGATACAACTATCAGAAAAACAGCATATTGGTTGGTGGATAACATCGGCACTCGAATCGAACATCGGACTCAATGCCATAGCCCAATGGTGCGCCACTAAGCACCCAAGCATACCACAAGGACTTGGCACTGGTGCACTCTTTACAAGCAACTTTAGTTTGCCACTCAACATCAGCACCGACAACATGTTTTTTTGTCAGCAGCCATTGCCTTCGGTCAGCGACTTTTTGCAATGGACTGAATTTAAGTTGTGATATTTTTTTAGATAAAACTCCGCCAAAAAACAAAATATGATAACCGACGACGTAGAACAATTTCGCCTTGAGTGGAACGACTCAACTACAAACACCATACTTGTACACACTTCAGGATCGACGGGTACACCCAAACCCTTCTGGGCTGAAAAAGAAAAAATGGCAAATAGTGCACGACTTACTTGTAACTTTCTCAACCTCCGCCCATCAGACACCGCACTGCTCTGCATGCCACTGAAATATATAGCAGGCAAAATGGTTGTAGTGCGCTCTATTGTTGGGCAGTTGCAACTTGTTTGTGTTGAGCCATGCGGACATCCGCTTAGCACCATTGATGAGCACATAAACTTTGCTGCACTCACACCTATGCAAGTGTACAACACATTGCAAGTGCCAGCCGAAGCCCATAAACTATCAGAAATAGACAATGTTATCATAGGCGGAGGTGCTATTGACCACAATATGAGCCAAACACTACGCTCATTTCCCAACCGCATATACTCAACTTATGGCATGACCGAAACATTGTCGCACATTGCAATGCGACGCATCAGCGGACCAGAAGCCTCAGAATGGTATACGCCATTTGAGCATGTAAAACTTAGCCTAAGTGCACGCAATACACTCGTAATTGATGCACCACTTGTTGCTAATAATATTTTAGAAACCAACGATATAGCGCAAATAGACAATAGCGGAAAATTTCGCATCATCGGACGCACCGACAACACCATCAACACAGGTGGCATAAAGGTGCAAATAGAGGAGGTAGAGCGACTGTTGCAGCCACACATGAAAGCATCTTTTGCAATAACATCAGCTCCTGACGAAAAGTTTGGCGAGATTATTGTTATAGTAACGCCGCATCAGATGGATGCTGAAACAATGAAGATATGCCAAAGTGTGCTGCCTCACATCTGGGTGCCTAAGCGTATATGCCACAGCAATATACCACTTACGGGCACAAATAAACCAGACCGAGCTGCACTCAAACGTATAGCTTCGGAAGATAATACCTCTAAGAATATAGAAACATGAAGAAATTTTTGCCACTGTATGTTACCAACATCTTTGGAGTTATCAATGATAATATGCTCAAAACACTCGTATGTTTTGTAGCAGCTTCTTGGGTTGATGCTGAATACAAATCGCTTGTTGTCAATCTTACCGTTGGTGCACTCGTTTTGCCCTATCTCTTTTTTTCGCCTTTGGCTGGCAAACTACCTCAACTCTATTCCAAGCAACAAATTATAAAAATAGCCAAGCTTGCCGAAGTACCTATTATGCTAATGGCTATAGTAGGTTTTTATTTTGAAAATATCTGTATTACAATATGTTCCGTCTTGCTTATGGGACTGCAAAGTGCACTTTATTCTCCATCAAAATACGGACTAATAAAAGATATTGGTGGTGTAAAAGATATATCAAAAGGTATGGGCGGCATGGAGGCTGTAGCCTTCTTGGGCATATTGCTTGGCACAGTAGCAGGTTCGTTTTTGGCTGAAGATGTTAGCAAAGAGGTATACTCAATGGCATTTTTGCTTCTGGCAGCATTGGGCATCATCAGTTCGTTTGCCATCAGAGCCCACGAAGAGCCCACGCCAACCAACACATCTGTTAACCCCATTACATTTATGCAACAAACGGCTCAGATAGTGAAGCAGCACAAAGGTTTGCCTCACGTCATACATCTTTTGTCGCTCTTTTGGTGGATGTCAGCATCGTTGCAAGTGGCACTCATTCTCTATTGTCCTGCAACTCTCAACTTGTCGCCTTCGCAAACGGGCTATCTTCTTACGGTTACCGCTATTGGCATTATGCTTGGTTGCCTTGTTGGCGGTTGCCTCGATACCAAACGCTATATGATAGCTTTCACCCCGCTTATGGGACTGATAGAGGCCGTATTGCTCATTGTTGTTTTTGCCGTGCCAATGTCGCCCATTCCATTTGCTATATGCATCGCACTTATTGCTTTTGTGGGCGGAATATTCAAAATACCACTCGATGCCGAAATACAAAAACGTGTTAGCTCCAGTCAGCTCAACATAGTTTTGGCTTTTTTCAATCTCGTATCGTTTATATATATATTCTTGGCCTCAGCTACTAATGTATTCATAACTGCCTTTCTGCCAATCAGATATATTTTTCTTGTGTTGGCTATAGTCATCGGACTCTCGTCGCTCATTTTTATCTTCGACTATAAAACCGTCTTGTGTTATATTGGCAGAGCCAACATACGCTTACATTACGATATTAGCACACAAGGGCGCAATGTCCTCAGCACTTTGCCAACGCAAAATATGCTCATTTTGCCCCAACATTCTGCTGTTATCGATCCGCTCATTCTCTTTGCCGAGCTCTACGATGTTCGCCTGCAGCCTTTGGTCGACGATGTCTACTTTCGCATACCCGTCATTGGTCACGTGCTTTCACTCTTCGATGCTGTTGAGGTGCCAGATTTGCGTCGTTCGCGTCAGGGGGTAGAAAAGGTGCGCCTCCTCGACGATATTATACACACACGTCTTGTGCAAGGTGACAATGTGCTCTTCTATCCAACAGGTCATATCACTACCAACGGACTTGAGAGTATAGGTTCGCGTCACCTCGCCTATAGCGCGTGCAAAGATTTGCCGAGCAATACGAAAGTGGTGGGTGTAAAGATAAATGGACTTTGGGGTAGCCAATGGAGTAGATACGGTCGAACCGAAACGCCTTCGATAGTGAAACTACTGCTCAAAAGTTTTGTACTGATATTTAGTGGTGCTATTCTTTTTAAGAAAA
This sequence comes from uncultured Marinilabiliaceae bacterium, assembly GCA_905235955.1. Lineage (GTDB taxonomy): Bacteria > Bacteroidota > Bacteroidia > Bacteroidales > Marinilabiliaceae > W3P20-009. The sequence continues at coordinate 2,585 of CAJONN010000008.1, read as the reverse complement.
AACGCAAAGTCAGTATTCAGTATGTTGACATTACAGAGCAGGTGAAGCAATGGAGTCAACTTCAGAAAATGGATTTTAACAGATACCTTGAAGAGTGGTATAATAAGTAATTCAAGTTTTTGTAAGTAAAGCAGTTCCGAAGGAACGAAAGATTATAGGCAGGTGGTGAGAGTAGCGAAACCACCTGCTAATCAAGTGTTTCTTACATTATTAGCCCCGAAGATGCGAAAGACTCAACGCATTGCAATGATGATTCTTTCGCTCCTTCGGGGCTTATTTTCAGTACGTTCTTACTTACTACTTATTGTTGAATTGTGTCATAGTAAGTTGTAGTCCTATAGCTATAAAGCTCTTGATGAGTTCAGTAGCTATATTGATGCGTTCGGTGAGGATGGGTTTCTCTTCATCAGTCCATTGTCCAAGCACAAAATCTATCTGTCCGCCACGTCTGAACTCGTTGCCAAGTCCGAAGCGTAGACGGGCATAGTTTTGTGTGCCAAGCAATTGGTTGATATTTTTTAGTCCATTGTGTCCTCCGTCGCTACCCTTACCTTTGAGTCGCAAAGTGCCAAAAGGCAATGCGAGATCGTCTACTACTACAAGCAAGTTTTCTAATGGAATGTTTTCTTTTTGCATCCAGTAGCTAACAGCTTTGCCAGAGAGGTTCATATATGTATTAGGCTTCAGCATAGTTACAATGTGTCCTCTCATCTTTGTTTGTGCTACGGCTCCGTAGCGTTCTTCACTCCATTGTGCTTCAGTAGATGCAGCAAATGCACTAACAACATCAAACCCTATATTGTGGCGTGTATGGGCGTATTCATCGCCAATATTGCCTAATCCGACTATAAGGTATTTCATTTTTTTGACACTATTTATGTGAGGTGATAATATCTTCTATTATTTCAGTGAACACATCGTAGGTATTCATGCCAGCAGCCTTTATCTGTTGCGGAATGAAGCTTGTAGCAGTCATGCCCGGTGTGGTATTGATGTCGATAGGGTAGATGCCATCAGAGCAGATGATGAAGTCGATGCGCACAATGCCCTTCATGCCCATCAGGTCGTATAGTTGCGAGGCAATAGCTTGCACACGGTCGCGCACATCGTTGGGTACGCGTGCTGGCGTTATCTCTTGTGTTTTGCCGGGGGTATATTTTGCTTCGTAGTCAAAAAACTCATTGCTACTAACCACTTCGGTGAGCGGAAATACTACAGTGCGTTTGCTCGTTTTGTATAGTCCGCAAGTAACCTCGGTGCCGTCTAAGAAACGCTCTACCAACACACTCTCGCATTCGGCAAAAGCCTTCTGAATGGCTGGTACCAGTTCTTCAGTAGTTTTTACCTTGCTCACACCATAGCTCGAGCCGGCGCCACTTGGCTTTACGTAGCATGGCAAGCCAACTTTTTGCGTGATGGCATTAGCGTCAATATTGTCGCCACGTTTCACCAGCACATCTTCAGCCATTTTTATGCCGTAGCCACGTAAGCAACTGTTGCACACAAACTTATCATAAGTTACGGCCGATGTGAGCGACGGACAAGTAGAGTGTGGCAACCCTATCATTTCAAAGTAGCCCGGCAATAAGCCATTTTCGCCCGGTGCGCCATGAATAGTGATGTAGGCAAAATCTATTTGTGTAGTTTGTCCGTTAGCTTCAAACGAAAAATTGGTGCGGTTGATAGGGTAGTGCACATTGTCTATCACAGCGCTCCACTCGGTGCGGCTTACAACAACGGGTATGAGATTGTAACGTTCTGAGTCGATGAAAGTAAGCAATCCGGCAAGGCTACGTTCTGACACTTCAGCCTCTGACGAATATCCACCGTAAACTATAGCAATGTTTCTTTTCATTGTATATATAATATAGGTATAAAATTGGTTGCAAAGATAGTTTATAATTGAAAAATGGCAAGCGATATGTGGTTTAGTGTGTTTAATGAATATAGATGACGTTGATGGAATGATGTTGATGAGTTATATATAAAAAAGAGGATTGCCTTTTCTGAGCAATCCTCTTCGATTTATTAGGTTAGTTCTCTGTTATTTTACTATCACTCTTTGGGTAGTGTTGGCGGTTTTTACAATGTAAATACCATTATTCAATACATTTACCTTGTTTGTTACGCCATTGTATATCTGTTCGCCAGTAATAGAATATACCTTCACTTCTGTAATAGCACCAAGTATGATGTTTTTGCCACTTATAGTTATCGAAGTATTCTTTATATTAGCAATATTATTAGGCGTTCCAGTTCCTATTTCTGACGTTCCTTCTTCTCTATTTATTACTTCGCCATTGATGCTATAGAAGTAGTTTGCCCAATCTGAGTTTTTATAGCCATCTATAGCCGCACCGGGAACTATCAGATTGCAAGACTCTTTCCACTCAGCAGGGAATGATGTATTCTCAGCAATTGTTGGTGGTGTAGTAGTCTCTATTTCAAAACTTGTTACCTTGGTAAGGTCAAAGTCTTTGAAAGTTTTTTTGTTAATCTCCGTAGCATTTATAAGAACTACTCTTGTTACATTGGTAAGGTCAAAGTCTTTGAAAGCATCTTCATTAATATTAGTAGCATTTGTA
>CAJONN010000007.1 GCA_905235955.1 uncultured Marinilabiliaceae bacterium | reverse complement strand
AATTTATTTATTAAGATATTTTGTCATACACTGAGCTAATATATTGCTCTATCATTGTTTTTTCACAACGATTAATCTCTAATCGTTGTGCTGATGATTGATGCAAATGCCTTGCAAATACCACTGATAGAGGCGATGTATGCCTTCATCTATCTCTATTTTGTGATGCCAACCCAGACTGTGCAATTTGCTCACATCGGTTAGCTTGCGCAGTGTGCCGTCGGGTTTCGATTTATCCCAACGCAATTCGCCCTTGAAACCTATTTCAGCCATTATTTTCTCAGCACATTCGCGCGTAGAGAGTTCTTTGCCTGTACCTACATTGATGTGGCAATTGCGTATTTCAGCTATGCCGTCAGCATTTTTGATATTGGCATTATATGTATCTTTGAAGTCGACGTTGAGCAATACGTGTACGCTGGCATCGGCCATCTCTTCGCTCCAAAGAAATTCGCGCAGTGGCGAACCTGTGCCCCATAGTGTTACAGCTTCGGGCGTAATGCCATAGTATGAAAGCACTTTCAGAATATCGGCTTCAGCTGATTTATCGTCAACTACTACCTTTACACCATCAATAACTTTCGACACTGGGCGCAGTCCGATATCTTTGCGCACTGCCTCCCAATTGCCTTCGTTGAGGCACTTTGCAAGATGTATTTTGCGTATCATGGCTGGCAATACGTGGCTATTTTCGAGGTGAAAATTGTCGTTCGGACCATAGAGGTTGGTTGGCATCACAGCAATGTAGTTGGTGCCATATTGCAGGTTGAAGCTCTCACACATCTTCAGTCCGGCTATTTTAGCTATGGCGTATGGCTCGTTGGTATATTCAAGGGCTGATGTCAGCAAGCAATCTTCACGCATAGGCTGCGGTGCTTCGCGCGGATAGATACATGTAGAGCCCAAGAAGAGGAGCTTCTTTACGCCATGCTTCCAACTCTCGCCTATCACATTTTGCTGTATCTGAAGGTTTTGATAGATAAAGTCAGCACGATATTGCAAGTTGGCCATTATGCCACCAACATGAGCCGCTGCAAGCACTACGGCATCAGGTTTTTCTTGATCAAAAAACTGCTTTACGGCGGCACCATCGAGCAGGTCGAGCTCTTTGTGGCTGCGCCCAACAAGATTGTTGTAGCCACGTGCTTTGAGGTTGTTCCAAATGGCAGAACCTACCAAGCCATGATGACCTGCGATATATATTTTTGAATTTTTATCCAACATATTTTTACAAAAAAGCGACGAACGGCAGAAAATACACTAATATCTGCTGTTCGTCTGATTGTTTTTTTTGATATATTATTTTACTATTCCTTTTTCCAAGAATTCTGCCAAATTGGTTCTCACCTTTTCGCCAGCTTTTTCTACGGCTACTTTGGCCATATCATTGTCGACCATTATCTTGACGAGTTCTTCAAAGCTTGTTTTTGCTGGGTTCCAACCAAGTTGAGCACGTGCTTTAGTTGGGTCGCCCCATAGGTTGACAACGTCGGTTGGACGATAGAAATCTTCGCTCACCTCAACAAGCGATTTGCCTACAAGCTCAGCCGGACCACTCACGCAGTAGCCCTTTTCGTCAAGTCCTTCACCTTTAAATTCGAGTTCGATGCCGGCATAGTGGAATGCCAATTGTGCAAATTCGCGTACTGAATGTTGCACACCTGTAGCAATGACAAAATCTTCAGGTTTTTTGTTTTGCAGAATAAGCCACATGCACTCTACGTAGTCTTTGGCATAGCCCCAGTCGCGTAGCGATGAGAGGTTGCCCAAGTAGAGTTTTTCTTGTTTACCTTGTGCTATGCGTGCTGCGGCAAGAGTTATTTTGCGTGTAACAAAAGTTTCGCCACGTCGCTCGCTCTCATGGTTGAACAAGATGCCTGAGCAGCAAAACATGTTGTAGGCTTCACGATACTCTTTTACAATCCAAAAGCCGTAGAGTTTTGCTACAGCATAGGGCGAATAGGGGTGGAACGGTGTATTTTCGTTTTGCGGAACCTCTTCTACTTTGCCATAAAGTTCTGACGTTGATGCCTGATAAACTTTGCAGCTATGTTCCAAGTGGCAAGCACGCACAGCCTCAAGCACTCGCAATACGCCTGTAGCATCAACATCAGCAGTGAACTCAGGTGAGTCAAAGCTAACTTGCACATGGCTTTGAGCTGCCAAATTGTATATTTCTGTAGGACGCACAGCATCAACCACTTTCACAAGCGACATTGAGTCGCCAAGGTCAGCATAGTGCAGATGAAAATGCTGCTTGCCCTCCAAGTGTGCTATACGTTCACGATAGTCGACCGATGAACGACGAATAATACCATGCACATCGTATCCTTTTTCAAGAAGAAACTCAGCCAAATATGAGCCATCTTGACCAGTTATGCCTGTTATAAGAGCTATGTTTTGCATATTTTTTAATGGTTTTTATCTTAAATAAGATCGGTAAGCATTCGTAATGTAATCTATTTCAGCTTGTGCGCCAACACCAACAAGTATTATTATGTCGAATCGGCTCTCGGCATCAATGTGGTTATTTTTCATATATACATCGGCAGCGTTGACTATGTTTCTCATTTTGGCTACCGAAACTACATCAGATGGGCGAGTGGGCTTTACTTTGCGTGTTTTTACTTCAACAAAGACAATTTGTTCACCATCGAGCGCAACAATATCTATCTCTAAATGACCTGCACGCCAGTTGCGATGCAATATCTTCAGTCCCTTAGCTTGCAGATAGCTTACAGCCAACTCTTCGCCTTGAGTTCCTATTTTGTTGTGCTCTGCCATTGCGTGAAAAATTATCTATTGCTATACATCGAGTCGTAATATTTTTCGTATTCGCCACTCGTAATGTTGTCCATCCACTCTTGGTTGTCGAGGTACCAACGCACTGTTTTTTCTATTCCCTCTTCAAACTGAAGCGAAGGTTCCCAACCGAGTTCATCTTTGAGTTTGCGTGAGTCGATGGCATAGCGTGCATCGTGTCCGAGGCGGTCAGTAACGTAGGTGATGAGGTCGAGGTCAGCACCCTCTGGGCGACCAAGTAGGCGGTCGACAGTTTTTATTACGACCTTGATGAGGTCTATGTTTTTCCACTCGTTGAAACCACCAATATTGTACGTTTCTGCCGTTTTGCCGTTGTGAAAAATAACGTCGATGGCACGTGCATGGTCAACAACATAGAGCCAGTCGCGCACATTCTCGCCTTTGCCATAAACGGGCAGCGGCTTTCGATGACGTATATTATTGATAAAGAGCGGAATAAGTTTTTCAGGAAACTGATACGGACCATAATTATTTGAGCAGTTGGTAACTATGGTAGGCATTCCGTATGTATCATGAAAAGCACGCACAAAGTGGTCGCTCGATGCTTTTGAAGCAGAATATGGTGAGTGCGGATTGTATTTTGTCGACTCAAGGAAATAGTCGGTGCCGTAAGCGTGATGATGTTCAGCACTCGAAGCCGTTGTGGTAAATGGCGACTCGATGCCCTCCGGATTGGTAAGTTTGAGCGCACCATAGACCTCATCGGTTGAGATGTGATAGAAACGCTTGCCTTCGTATTTTTCTGGCAAACTCTCCCAGTAGTTTTTGGCAGCTTGCAAGAGCGACAAAGTGCCCATTACGTTGGTTTGCGCAAAGGTGAATGGGTCTTTTATCGAACGGTCGACATGACTTTCAGCAGCAAGATGAATGATACCATCAACTTTTTTATCTGCCATAAGTTTGCTCACACCCTCAAAATCGCAAATGTCCATCTTCACAAACTCATAGTTGGGCTTGCCTTCAACATCTTTGAGGTTGGCAAGGTTGCCAGCGTAGGTAAGTTTGTCGAGATTGATGATGCGATAGTCAGGATATTTGTTTACAAACAACCTAACAACATGGCTACCAATAAATCCGGCACCACCTGTGATGATTATATTTCGCTTAAATTGTGTCATAATTATTTCACAATGTTAATATTATTTATGCACATACGCAACGAATCGGTCCAATATGGAACTTTCACGCCAAACGTCTGCTTTATTTTTGTTTTGTCGAGAACAGAATAGCTTGGACGCACCACTTTGCTGGGAAATTCGCTTGAGTGGCATGGCTGAATGTCGCACGCAGTATTGCCTGCAATTTCAGCAATTATTTTGGTAAAATCGAACCACGAGCAAACGCCTTCGTTGCTATAGTGATAGATGCCACTATTGCCCTCGTATTTTTTATTTTCAACAATATCAAAGATAGCTTCGGCAAGGTCGAGGGCGTAGGTTGGTGTGCCCACTTGGTCGAAAACTACATTTAGTTGTGGCTTTATTGAGGTGAGGTTGAGCATAGTTTTGACAAAGTTTTTGCCAAATTCGCTATAGAGCCACGCTGTGCGAATGATGATATGTTTGCAACCCGACTTCAGAATATTTTGCTCACCAAGGAGTTTTGTTTTTCCATAAACGCCTGTTGGAGTGCCTTTTTGCTCTTCGGTGCAAGGCGTATTGTATGGGTCGCCACCAAAAACGTAATCGGTTGACACATGCACAAGCAAACCATCAACAGCCTTCATGGCTTGTGCAAGATTATCAACGGCATCGGCATTGAGCTTCTGGCATAGAGCTTCATCATCTTCGGCTTTATCAACATTGGTATATGCTGCACAATTGATTATCACCTCAATGTTTTCAGCCTTCACCAACTGCTCTACTGCACTCCGATTGGTAATGTCGAGTTCGGCAACATCGGTGAAGATATATTTATTGGCAGATTTCTGAGCAACAATGCGCATTTCGTTGGCCCATTTGAACCTGTTACTAATATGTTCATAATCAACTTATCTTGTCTAATTGTCTATTTCTGAAAATAACCTTGCTTACTATATTGAGCCCATTTCAAATACATTTCTTTATAATTATCTTTTATAAAAGACTGTATTTTTGATATTTCTCTATCTGTGAGAGAACCTCGTTTTTGCAAAATAGTATCGCCATTCTCTTTGACAAAAAATTTTGCAGAACCACTTTCAGTCAATTTTGTATCACTTGCATGAACATGCATACATTCTACAATGCAAAACGAAGTAAAATACAAATAATACCCAACAACCTTAAACTCATAATACTTCGGCACTTATATCAATCCTCCATATATTTTTTATTTTTTTTAAAGTAGTCTAAAACTATTCTCATTTCAATATCGTCCATTGTCGTCTCTAATGGCTCTCCATCGAATGAGATTACAATAGCCTTTTGAGTATTATTTATATTCAGCACTCTGTAACCAATGTTACACTTAGTAAAAGCATACCCATTTACTATTAAATCTGCTTTATCCACTATTGATTCAATATTACTTTTACTTTTCATTCCTCAACTTTTACATATTTTATTGGCTTCAAAAAGGTTTTTGAATCTATGTATAAATCTTCTAATATGGGATCAAGATCAATATATTCCTCTTCTGCCGTCTCGTTATGATTATACTTTGCCATGACAACAATATACCCATTATTCCACGATTTTATTTCTGTATATTTTTCTAATGAATATGGCGATTTGAATCGGACTTCTATACCACCATACTTGAATACAGAAAAAAAGCCATCGTTGCTTAGTGTTGCGTAATTGTTTGTAACCATTGTTATCACGTTTTGGGTTGTATAATCAATACAAACTTACATTTATATCAAATGGCGAATCGAGTTCGGCAAGAAGCGGATGATGCATATCTTTTTCAGACAATATTCTGTTTTCTGTTGGCACACGCCAATCGATGCCAAGCGCAGGGTCGTTCCAAGCTATTGCTCCTTCGCTTTGAGGTGCGTAGTAATTATCGCATTTATACTGAAAAACAGCCTCATCGCTCAGCACTGCAAAACCATGTGCGAAGCCACGAGGAACGAAAAACTGACGATGATTATCTTCAGTAAGTTCAACGGCTACATGCTGCCCAAACGTTGGCGAACCTTTACGGATGTCAACTGCTACATCGAGCACAGCACCTCGCACTACACGCACAAGTTTGCTCTGCGTAAATGGTGGCTTCTGAAAATGCAAACCACGCACAACACCAGCTACCGAACGACTCTCGTTGTCTTGCACAAAAGTTGTGCGGCACACTTTCTCTTCAAATTCTCGTTGCGAAAATGATTCAAAAAAATATCCACGTGCATCGCCAAAGATGCGAGGTTCGATGATTACAACGCCTTCGATGGTTGTTTTGATTATTTCCATTATTCTCTTCCGTATCGTTCAACTTCGTCAATAACTTTCAGCAGATATTGTCCGTACTGATTTTTAAGCATTGGCTGTGCCACTTCACGCATCTTTTGTTCACTAATCCAACCTTTGCGATAAGCTATACCTTCAAGGCAAGCTATCTTTAGACCAGTACGTTTTTCAAGCACTTCAACGTAGGTCGATGCCTCTGAAAGCGAGTCGTGAGTGCCAGTGTCGAGCCATGCGAAACCACGTCCGAGGGTTTGCACTTTGAGTTCTTTGTCGTCAAGAAACTGCTGATTAACAGTTGTTATTTCAAGTTCGCCACGTGCCGATGGCTTGATGTTTTTTGCCACATCAACTACTTTGTTTGGGTAAAAATAGAGACCTACAACGGCATAATTCGACTTTGGCTGCTCAGGTTTTTCCTCTATCGAGAGGCAATTGCCTTGCTTATCAAACTCAGCAACACCATAACGCTCTGGGTCGTTTACCCAATAGCCAAACACTGTAGCTTTATGTTCTTGCTCAGCTGTGCGCACTGCCTCGTTGAGCATAGCGCTAAAGCCTGCTCCATGAAAGATATTATCGCCCAAAACGAGGCAAACCGAATCAGAGCCAATAAACTTTTCGCCTATCAAAAATGCTTGTGCAAGTCCGTCGGGCGAAGGTTGTTCGGCATATTGCAATTGAATTCCATAATCGGAACCATCGCCAAGCAGACGCTCAAAATTGGGCAGATCTGTAGGAGTTGATATTATCAGAATATCGCGTATGCCAGCCAACATAAGCACCGACAATGGATAATAGATCATTGGTTTGTCGAACACGGGCAAAAGTTGCTTGCTGACACCTTTGGTAATGGGGTATAAACGTGTGCCTGACCCACCTGCCAATACAATTCCTTTCATATCTTTGTTATTTTTCTTTTCTTTTTTTGAGCCATTGCGTCAGTTCTGGCCAATCGCTAATAAACTTATAATGTATAGATGCCAAACCATAGTCATAAACATCTTGCATAGCCTTCATTGCCGTAACATAAAGCCATTGCATCTGACCAGAAACTTCGATGCCTATTTCTATCACATCGAAATAACGTTGCTGAATATTTTCAACCTTCTGCAATAGTTGCTTTCCATCAGATATATACCTATCAGCCAACAACATACGTTTCTTTTCATCAGCCTCAGCATCTATTTGTATTGCCAAAGCTACCAAAGCATCGCGCATATTGTTTATCTCATCAGCTTCAACCGGATGTGCCAATATATTCGTAGGCATTAGCTATCTGATATATTAAAGCCACTGCAAGCTTCCAACACACTCATATCGCTATTGATAATGAGCATAACGATGTGTTCTACTATGGCTGGTCGGTGAGCAAGGGCGCTAATGTCGCAATGTTGCTTCATCTGCTCTCTGATGCTTTCGAGGCGCGAGGTCATACGCTGATAATCGGCTCTGCACCAAGCTCTTGACAATATCAATTCTTTGATATTATCAAATGCCAAATCGAACTTTTGTTCAACACTTAGGCACGAGTAGCGTAGATGTGCATCATTTGTGTTCAAAATTAGTCACGTCTGAATACATCGCGAGTATATACCTTGCTTTGCACGTCGTCAAGCGAAGCGTCGTAGCGGTTGGCTATGATGGCATTGCACATGCTCTTAAACTTGCTTAAGTCGTTTACCACTTTGCTACCAAAGAATGTGTCGCCATCGTTGAGTGTAGGCTCGTAGATAACTACCGTTGCTCCTTTGGCTTTGATGCGCTTCATTACACCTTGTATCGAACTTTGGCGGAAGTTGTCAGAGTTGGACTTCATGGTAAGACGATAAACGCCTATAACGCACTGTTTTTCAGCACTTGCGCTATAATCGCCATGATTGAAATAGTCGTAGTAGCCAGCCATATTCAGCACACGGTCAGCAATAAAGTCTTTGCGTGTGCGGTTCGATTCAACTATGGCTTCTATGAGGTTTTCAGGCACATCAGCATAGTTGGCAAGTAGCTGCTTTGTATCTTTTGGCAAGCAATATCCGCCATAGCCAAACGATGGGTTATTATAGTGTGAGCCGATACGAGGATCAAGACAAACACCATTTATAATTTGCTGTGTATCAAGCCCTTTCATCTCAGCATAAGTATCAAGTTCGTTGAAGTACGACACGCGCAAAGCCAAATATGTATTGGCAAAGAGTTTCACAGCTTCAGCCTCTGTGAAGCCCATAAAAAGTGTGTCGATATTTTGCTTTATTGCGCCCTCTTGCAAGAGTGCAGCAAAGGTGTGAGCAGCTTCAACCAAGCGAGCATCGGTGGGATCGGTGCCAACAATTATTCGGCTCGGATAGAGATTGTCATACAAGGCTCTGCTCTCGCGCAAAAACTCAGGTGAGAAGATGATGTTTTTGCTACCCATTTTTTCTCTGACGCTTGTGGTGTATCCAACAGGTATGGTTGATTTGATAACCATAATGGCGGGATTGTATTGCATCACAAGTTTGATAACAGCTTCGACAGCCGAAGTATCAAAAAAGTTTTTCTGCGAATCGTAGTTGGTTGGAGCAGCAATAACAACAAAGTCGGCATCGCGATAAGCCTCTTCAGCGTTGAGAGTTGCCTTGAGGTTGAGTTGCTTGGTAGCCAAATACTCTTCAATCTCTTTATCGACGATAGGCGATTTGCGATTGTTGATCAGCTCCACTTTTTCAGGAATAATGTCAACAGCTGTTACCTGATGATGCTGCGACAACAGTGTTGCGATAGAGAGTCCGACATATCCTGTGCCAGCTACCGCTATCTTAACATCTTTACTCATTATGATTATTACTTTTTATAATACCTTATTTTTCAATACAATAACAGCTTCGCCTTTGTCAGCCACACAAACAGACTGACAACGAGGCATCATTTTTTGCTATGAACACTAACGACATCTCGTTGCATTTGCTCAGTTCGATAGCCATTTATCTGCGCAAAATAATAAATTTACGACCGAATTGCCAACCATTATGACTTTTTTCTGAAAAAATAAAATATAAATATACATTTTTTACTTACATATATATTTCAGTCGTTGCCACAAAACTATGCACAACGACTTGTTCATCTGGTGTGTTTTAAACATGAGTTTTTGTTTGTCAGACAATTCGGTAGCTGTAGAAACGCCCCCTAAATGCTTTACACTTGTGGCTGTGCAAATGCCCGACGAAAAGTGCCGATGATGCAGATAATCAGCAAGAAGAAACTCTTCGGCATAGAGAAAAGTCAGAGGTAAAAAAGCAAAGTTGGCTGATTGCAAATAACGTTTGCCATACGCTATGCAAGCGCCATGAAGCACTCCACTACCACTCACATTTTCAGCCACTTGAACCTTATGATGCGATGCGCTCGACCTATTATAAAATGCCAATATTTGCTTCTGTAGTATGCCCATTTTCAACAACAACATTCGCACCTCATCAGCCAACATCTGCACTATAAGTTTGTGTGTAGATGGCGTGGCAGGCAAAAGCGGATTTTGATGTTTGCCTGTTGGCGTAAGTATATCAGGACCACAAACATCGAGATTGTTTTGCTGCATAAAAGTTGTGAGTACGTTTTCAAAATTGAGGTCGGTAATAATCACATCGTTGTTGAGCACCACAATATAATCTGGATTAAAATGCTGTTTGAGGTAAGCAAAGCCAACATTGTTGCCCTTGGCAAAGCCTAAATTGGCTTCGTTGAGTAGCACTACAATGCGTTTTTCGGCAGCATAGTAACTTTGCAAACGTTTGCCACTGCCATTGGGCGAAGCATTATCAACTACAACAATGGGAGATTCTTTGCTCGAAGCAAGTAAACTACTGATACACTGCTTACTAACATTTTCGTTTTGATAATGCAAAATGACGTATCCGACCATAGAGATGCACTACTTTTTGAGGTTTTTAAGATAGCTAAGTAGCCTTTGGTAGCAATGCTCAGATATTTGCATCACCTGACTCCGGATGCTACTAATGTTGCATGCTGAGGCGTTTATCACCTGCTGTGTTTGCTGCAGTGTGTTATGCATTGCTTCGGCTGAAGAAAAAGCCTCTTCGATGTTTACCATTGCGCCCGTTGCACCAACCATCTGAAGCAATCCACTCATTTTGTGTTCGTAGCTAAGCGAAACAAACGGCACATTGGCATTTATGGCAAAAACAATAGAGTGATAGCGTGCTCCGATGACGCATTGTGCACCAGATACTATGGTTTGTTGCTCGTCAGAATCGCACGAAGGAGGTGCAACGTAGATGCCGCTAATGCCCGATTGCTGAGCCAATTGGCGGAAGTAGTTCCACCCATCAGAGAGTGCACCATCGCCAAAAGTTTGTGGCAACATCACGATGCGACTTTGCGGATAGGCTGTGCGTATTTGCTTGAGTAGAGAGAGCCAAAAATCGTCGATGAGCGACTGACTGGTGCTGCTATATTTGTAGTGCCACGTGAGGCGATTGGGCACAAAAACAACATAATTGTTTGTAATTTCGGCTTTAACATCATCAGAGATAACATGCTTGAAATCAGCAAGAAAAGCCGAATCAACAGTTGACTCATAGTCTACACCTATTTGCCTTGCCTCATCTTGCGATTTTTTATCGCGAAGCGAAATAAAACTAAAATAGTGCAACAACCTGACGCTCTGCTTTTTAAACTCTCTATTATATGCCGTTTGCTCAGGGAACGGACCAATAGACCGCCCCCAATAGACTATGGGTTTGCGCAAGAGCTTAGCCAAACGAAGTTCGTAGATGTGATACCAACTCTGAAAGCCGCCCATATTGATGCCTCCCGGTGCACACATCACCACGTCGGCACGTAGCAGTTGCCACATAAGTGCAATGGTTGTTGGGTGCCATAGTGTGAGCAGAAAATAGCCTTTGCGTTGCAACTCGGTGAGGCCATACCATTTATGCCAATTGCGCAAATTGACATATCTATTATGCTCACCTTCAACTCTTAGCGAAGCCAAATGTGATTCGGTGCGTCCGATAAAAATCACACTAATATTGGCGTTGGACAAGTCGGCATTGAGACGACGAATAAGAGCTTTGTGGGCCGACTCATCGCCTCGATTGTTGGTAGGCTGATTGATTATAGCTATTCTCATAATCTGTTTTTTCAGTTTTCACGATGTAGCTCAATAGAGGCTTTGCGCAACTTGCCATTCATCTTTACTGAGAGAGGTTGCGAAGTGCGCACGTGCTTGAAATATTTAGTTTGCTCTACAAGTTGCAGATGTTTTATATTGTTCCAATTGACAAAATCAGTATCTGATGCATCTTGCACGCTGAGGTAGCCAATATTCATAGAGGTTACGTTGTGGAAAAAGTGCGAGCCAAGCGACGAATCGAGTGGGAAGCCCGGCAAACTTATCTCTACAATCACCTTTGCCATAGATATTTGCGACCATTGCACAGGTATGCCAATAAACTTATCGCGTGTTCCCCAACGACCAGGACCAATGAGAATATAGCGTTTGTCGGCAGCCAACATGCGTGAGTTGAGCGCATCGATCTCTTTAGCCATCTCTTCGGTATGCATCTTATCAAAGAGTTCGGGGTCAGCATAAATAATGTCAGTGATGCCTTGCAAATCGCCGTTGCCCAAGCTCTGCTCAGTGTAGAGAATGGCATTAGATAGCGAAGGTTTGTCAACATCAACAGCCGAACCTTGCAACTCAGTAATGATAGGTTTCATCTGGAGCAGATAGAACGATGGCAAACCATTGCGGTCGTCTTCATCGAGGTCGATAGCCCACTCTATTTCAACAGGCGAACCAAGCGCGTCTTTTGAAGTATTGAGAAGTAGGCTAATGAGGCTTGCCATTGGAATATAGTTGTATTTGAGTATGTCGGCAAAGTTGACAACACGTGGTCCATAGGCATCAACACCAGCCTCAATTGAGTCATTATCAGGATTATACACCGACAAGCAATGGCGCAATGTGCCATGTTTTTCAGCTTCGTAAATATCAAGAGTTGCAAGTGGTGCATGCTCGCCATCGTGCACATAGTCAATATCTTTTCGGCTCAAATCTACTGCCAACATATCCACTTGAGTATTCTTCACCATATCTTTGGTTGAAGCTGTATCAATTTCAGGCCATACGGGCGAGAAACGGAAAGCCTTAGAACCGCCAACAACATAATAGCCCAAACCAACGGCAGCTACAGCAAATCCCTCTTCAGGCTTCATGTGCGCCACCGGATAATAGTTGTATGACTGAGCTGTGCCGCTAACGTGCGGATAGTAATAGCCCGAATGGTCGTTGCCAACAAGCACTTGCAACACAACAGCCATTTTTTCGGCTTCAATATTTTGGCGTATAGTTTGGAAGTAGGTGCGCGATGTTTCAGAATATATTGAGGCGTAAACCATTTTGATAGCAGTTGCCACAAGTTGCACATTTTCATCGAGCGTCTGAGCATTGTTTGGCACCAAATAGGTATCAAATACACCTGCAAATGGCTGATTCATAGAATCTTCAGAGAGGCTCGATGAGCGCACTGCTATAGGGCGATGTATCTTGCCTAAGAAACGTTTGAGTCTATCCATCAGCTTGTCGCTTAGCGGAGTGGCAGCAAAACGTTCTCTAAGTTCTTGATAATTGGGCACATTACCATCAGCCGCAAAGGCATATTCATAGAGGTTGCCACGCTCCATGAAGTGTGAAAATTCGTCGGTTCCGACAATAGCTGTGATAGGCATTCGAATGTTTATCTCCTTGTCGAAACGCGATGTGTCGATATTCTGAATGAGTGTATTGATAAATGCCAAGCCGCGTCCTTTGCCACCCAATGAGCCTGATGCCATGCTTATGACGTTGCGCTCATCAAAGTTGTCGATGTCGTCAAAGTCAAGTATTTTGCCACGTCGACGATTGGCTCTGTAGTCGTTCATCATAGCCAAAATATCGGCGCGGAAGAGCTCTGGGTCGGTATAGTTGTCGAAGCGAATGGGGTTTATTTGCCTTGCCAAAGGAATTTCGCCACGCGACATGAGCCACGATGATATGCGATTGTCATAGCAATATTCGGCAAGCAGATTGGTTGGTATGTTGCGAAAGATGGTTTCAAACTCCTTGATGCCTTTGGCACGTGCCAATGGTCTGCCACTATGATTGCGGAAAATAAAGTCGCCAAAGCCCAGACGCGAAGTCAGAAACTCCATAAGGTCGGTTTGCAACGTGTCGCTATCTTTGTTGAGAAACTCTACGCCCATTTTTTCAGCAATAAACCTATTTTGTGGCTCGGCACTTTGCAAAATGGCAGGCAGAGTAGGCAGTTGTTGTAAAATGTAGCCCACCAACTTGATGCCAGCTTGTGCATCAACAGAACCATTGCGGTCGAACTCTACATCAGAGATAACGCAAAGCAGATAATCTTTGTATTTTTCAAAGATGTACATAGCATCTTCATAGTTGCGCGCATGCAATATTTTGGGGCGTTGGCGCATTTTGCTTATTTTGTTTATCTCGTTGCGTTCCACTTCGCCTTCAACCAGCAAGCGTTGCACTTGATTGAAGACAATAGAAAAGAGTATTTGCAAATATTTTGAATAGTAGATGGGCGAATCTTCAACAAGCAATATCACCCTCACGAGTCCGATTTTTGTATCGTTTTCAACGTTGGCACTATCTTCAATCGACTTCACTATAGAGAAGAGTATCTGCGAGTTGCCACTCCAGACAAACATCTTGTCAATAGAAGGTGTGTAGTTGATCAGATTTTCAAAATATTTGAGATTGTTTTTTTGATTGAGCAAAAGAAAAACAGGAATATCTGATTGCTTACTCTTGATGTCGGCACTAAGTTTGAGCGTTGCTTGCGTATCCAAGCCTACCATAAGTATGGCAAGGTCGAAGCGAGTACTATCCATCAGTTCGAGGGCTTCGGCAGCCGATGTTACGCCAGTGATGCGAGGCAATGAGAAGAGCGAATATTGATATATTTCGCCCATAAACTGCTCAAAAAACGAGTCATCGTTTTCAAGTGTAAAAGCATCGTAGAGTGTGGCAACAAAAAGTATGTTTTTGATTTTGTACTTCATCATATCAAGGTAAACATACTTTTCAAGTATCTGCTTGTTGAAGAAGAGTTGCAAGGGTTGCTTGCCTGTAGTTAGTGTCTTGCGGAAATCTTCGTTTACCTGCTGTGCTGCTACACGCGGATGGTTGTTGATGAGTTCGCGACCTTTGTAGTTGTTGATGTAGCCACAAACCAAACTTGCCATATTGCCAAGCAGTTGCACCTCTTCGTGCAAAAATGGTCCTACGTCAGAGGCTGGTTTCTCAGTGGTATAATATACTTGTAAGATGCCTTTTTTATTGTCGAGCGTAACAAATGTTTCGCTTATGCACCACTCTGTTTCGCTGAAGTTGGGGCTAACAAATGTTGCATTTTCGAGCAATATGCGAGCGCAAGTATCACTTGGGTATTGCCACGATTGTGGAATAATGTTGACAATTTGCTGCAACGTATCCTTCACTGAGAGGTCGTTGCCAATGATGCTCGATATGGTGTTGATACCAAAAAGTTCTTTTTTGCGTTCGCGATGCTGAAAGGCAATTTGGTCGAGCATAATGCCCGTGAAGTAACCTTTGAGCATATTGAGAACCACATCGAGGCTACCATCGGCTTGTGCATTATCAAACAAACCGCAAGCAGCTGTAGGAAAGTAAAATTCGATGGTAAGCCTACCGCCTTGACGCATGGGCAAGATGCGTTGCCGGCAGTTGGGCGTAGTGCTAAAATCGTCAGAGCAATACCACTCGCCATCGAACCCTATGCGCATTGATGAGCAGCCACTAAGCTCTGACAACACTGCACACAGATGACGCACAGCCAACTGATGATTGGTATGCCCCTCTGATATGCTTATTATTTTGTCATAAATATCCTTTGTATTCATCAACCTTCTGTGCTTTATTCTGTGCTATATCAAAAAGGCTATTCCTGATTTATAACTGTATGATTATCAATTTTTTGTTACAAGTTCAGCTATTTTCACTATCACTTGCATAGCTTTTTCGAGGCTTGGCACTGGCAAGAATTCATACTTGCCGTGGAAGTTGAGTCCGCCAGCAAATATGTTGGGTGTAGGCAATCCCATAAACGATAGTCGTGCACCATCCGTACCGCCTCTGACGGGTTGCACTTTGGGTTCTATGCCACAATCTTTCATAGCTTGCTTAGCAAGTTCTACAATGTGCATTACGGGCTCTATTTTTTCGCGCATATTGTAGTATTGGTCTTTGATTTCGATTTCGGCAGTGCCTTGTCCGTATTCAGCGTTGATGCGATTGACGCAGTGTTCTATTTCGCGTTTGCGACCTTCAAATCGGTTACGATCGAAGTCTCTGATGATGTAATGCAGCTGTGTGAGTTCAACTTCGCCAACCATATCGGTAAGGTGATAGAAGCCGTCGTAACCTTGCGTATGTTCGGGTGTATCGTGGCGAGGGAGCATGCTCATAAATGTGGTAGCAATGCGCATTGAGTTGTGCATTTTTTTGTAAGCCGAACCCGGATGCACGTTTCTTCCATGAAAAACAACTGAAGCGGCAGCTGCATTGAATGTTTCAAACTCAAGTTCGCCAACCTCGCCGCCGTCGATGGTGTAGGCAAAGTCGGCACCAAATGCTGGTACATCAAAGTGGTCAGCCCCCTGCCCTATCTCTTCGTCGGGCGTGAAGGCGATGCGTATGGTGCCGTGCTTTATTTCTGGGTGAGATATGAGATATTCCATGCCACTAACTATGGCTGCTATGCCTGCTTTGTCGTCAGCGCCTAAGAGTGTAGTGCCATCGGTAACTACAAGGTCTTGCCCCACATAGTGTAGCATTTCTGGAAATTCGTCAGGACTGAGCACAATGTCGAGTTCATTATTGAGCACAATGTCTTTGCCGTCGTAGGCTGTAACGATGCGTGGTTTGACGTTTTTGCCACTCATATCGGGCGATGTATCCATGTGAGCAATGAAGCCTACAACTGGTTTGTTGATGCCGTTGTTGGCTGGCAACGTTGCCATTACGTAGCCATATTCGCTCAACGTAACATCTTGCATACCAATATTTTTCAGTTCTTCTGCAAGTGTTTCTGCGAAATACATTTGTTGAGGTGTAGATGGAGCTAATCCGGTATTTTCATCACTCTCTGTATAGGTTTTGGCATAACCTATAAATCTGTCTAAAATATTCATATATAGTGTTTTTATTTTCAAAACGGAAAAAGGGAATTAGGCTCAGTTGCCTTTCACATCGTCAGAGTTGAATTGGAAGCCAAGTCGCTTGCCGGTCTTAGTTTTCGACGACATTATTTCGAGGCTCATGTGAGCAAGGTCAGTAACTTTGACATTGTCGTAGGGTGGCACGAGCATATCGAAATCGATGCAATATTTGAGTGCAGTTTCAATTATTTTGCGCCAATTGTTGGCATCGAGTTTTTTCTTGCCATAGTCTTTGTAGCCCATGCCGCGCTGACGTTTGCCTTCAACAAAGAATGCGCCTTCTACGTTGATAAAAACGCGTGCTACGAGGTAGCCAAGGTCTTCGTCGCGGTCATATTTAAACGAGTCGCTCAAGAAGTTGTAGATATTTACAACGCAAACATAGGAGTATGCAGCATTTGATTTTACGTAGTCGGTTTGCCATGCTTCATGGTCGCGGTCAAACTGATATACACCTGTTTGCAACGACATTATGAGTGTATCTTCATCGGCATTGATGCGCAATATGCGTTCGCTGGGTTTGATGAGTTCTACTTTCACTTGTCCGTCGAGTTGCGCATTGTATTCGTCAACCATAAGGTCCATTACGTGGTTGAGTTCTTTGAACGATGTGGCTGCCACGTTCATTATCTCGTTTTTGAGCACGGCTTTTGCTTGCAGTGCTGCTACTATTTCGTTAGCTTTTTTGCTTGCCATAATTATATGTTTTTGCTTGGATTTTTTTCATTCAGTAACAATTGCTACCTCCAAAATGTCTTTGCATTTGTCGGTTACTTTGAATCGGTCGTCGATGCGTTGCCCCACTATCCACATTATCTCGCCACCACTTTCGAGTAGCCATGTGTTTTCTTTTTCTATTTGACTTTTCTTTTGGTCGACAAAGAAATCAGATAGTTTTTTGAAGCCTTTCATGCCCAGTGGGCGGAATGTGTCGCCTTTTCTCCATCGGCGCAATGTGAGCGGATATGTTACTTTGTCGGCATTGAAATGGGCTATGTTGTTGTCGCGCGAAAATTCAAATCCTTCAGGCTTAGCTTTTTGGGTAAGCTCCATGTGGAGTGGTGTGAATATTTCGCTTTGTTCTTGCTCTATGTCAAATTCGCGTTCTTCTATCTCTTTGTCGCGCGGAACGATAACGATGTTGTATCGGTCGACGATGGCTCTGTATTGCGGTGCAAAGAATATGCGTCCCCAACGTTCTTGGTCGACGCAGCGAGCTATTTTGCGCACAGTATCTGAGTTGAAGCCTTTGACAAAGAGCAATTCAAAGATGTATGGTTCGGCTATGGGCAGTTCTTTGATGTGCTCCATCGATATGAGTGTTTGCCCATCGAATTCTACTACAGCACGCTTGGCAAATTGACGCACTTGCATATCGAACATGCTAAATATTTGGTTCAGATGCTCCATATTGCCACGCATTGTTGCCAAAAACGATGGGTTGATGGCTTTGAACTGTGGCACTACGTTGTGCCTTATGCGGTTGCGGGTGTAGGCATCGGAGGCGTTGGTAGAGTCAGTAACATATTTGAGTTTGTGTGCCCTACAATAGAGCTCAATGTCTTGCCTCGAATAGCGCAACATTGGGCGCAATACGCGTCCTTGCCTAAACTTCATGCCCGTAAGTCCTCTGATGCCTGTGCCTCTGACGAGGTTGAGAAGAAAGGTTTCGGCGGCATCGTCAGCATGATGAGCCACAGCTACGCCTTGCAGGTTCATCTGCTCTATGAGCTTGAAAAACCATTGGTAACGCAGCTCGCGCGCTGCCATTTCTATTGATAGTTTGCGCTCAGTGGCGTATTTTTTTGTATCAAATTGCACCACATGAAGTGGCACACTTAAGCTGTCGCAAAATTGGCGAACAAAGAGTTCGTCGCGGTCTGACTCTTCGCCACGCAGGTGGAAGTTGCAATGTGCTGCTATGCAATAATATCCTTTGTTTACCAAGTAATGTAGCATTGCTACACTATCGGCACCGCCACTTATTGCAACGAGCAGACCTTGATTTCGGTTTATAACATTATCTTGTTCCATTTTTTTCTGCAAAATATTTTCCTCAATGAGCATCATTTCTGATGAGCCAAAGTTCAGCATCTTTGGCAGCTCGGCAACCACTGGCTGCTGCTGTAATGGCCTGACGATAGCGAGGGTCGCACACGTCGCCACAGGCAAAAACGCCGTCGATGTTGGTGTGCGAGGTTGCACCATCTACTTTGATGAAGCCTTGCTCGTCGGTTGCTACATTGGGGAATAGTGTAGTGTTAGGTGTATGTCCTATTGCCAAAAAGAATCCATCTATCTCTATTTCAATAGTTTTCTCTTCGGGGGTGTTTTTTTTATATATAAGCACAGCTTTTTCAAGTCCGTTGTCAGAACCTTTGAGTTCTTTGGTCTGATGCTCATAAAGCACTGCTATGTTTGCCACTGTACTGAGCTTGGCTTGCATAGCTTTTGAGGCGCGCAGTTCGCTACGGCGCACTATGAGATATACTTGCTTGGCAAGACCTGACAAATATATAGCTTCTTCTACAGCCGTATCGCCACCACCAACTACTGCTACGTTTTTTCCTCTGTAGAAAAATCCATCGCACGTAGCACAAGCTGATACGCCAATGCCGGCAAAGCGTTTTTCGCTCTCCAAGCCCAAATATTTTGGCGATGCGCCTGTGGCTATGATTATTGTTTGAGCTTCTATCAAATTGTTGTCGTCAGATAAAACTTTGAATGGGTGTGTGCTCATGTCAACTGATGCCACACTGCCATAACGTATGTCGGTGCCAAACTTTTCTGCCTGAGTGCGCATCTGCATCATAAGTTGTGTGCCATCGATGCCGTCAGCAAAGCCCGGATAGTTTTCTACAATGGTAGTAGTGGTAAGTTGTCCGCCGGGTTGCGTTCCTTCTATCAGAATAGGCTTTAAGTTGGCACGCGAAGCATATATTGCTGCCGTATAACCTGCTGGTCCTGAACCTATTATTAGCACTTTTGTTTGTTCCATTGTCATAGCTATGTGTGGGTGTTGTTTTATATTTTTTTTATTTCACAAGTTTAGTTTGTATGTGCTCACTGCCATTCCGCTAACTATTCCTACGCCATTTTCTACGTTGGAATAGACTGATGAGACTCCAAACACTGGCAAAATTAAATATTCTCTGACCATATACGATGTGAGCAGAAAATTATAATAGTCGTATGTATGCCTATATAGCAATATTTCAAGTGTCAGTTCAGAGTTGTTTTGTGTGGGCACAAGGTTGCGTTGCGCTATGTTGAACGATATGCGAGTGTTGCGCCCATTTGTTAGTTCATCAGTAAAAATGCCATCGGGCATCGAAGTGTTTGTTATGTTGAGTGTTGACTTTGCAATATAGAAAAGATAATCGTAAAAATCGCATTCTAATGGGCGTATTATCTCTGTGCCGTCAGATAGTTGTTCGTGAAGGCGAGCTTTGATCTGATAATAATCTATGGTTTCAGCAGGTTCGCTAAAGCTTATTGTTATATTTTGAAGTGTATCAGTATCAGACGTTTGCACTGAATAACTCACATCGCTGATGGGCAACGGAGCAAGCATTGTAGTGGTGGCTGAGCAGAGTTGCTTTTGGCTATTGTCAACAACTGATATCCTAACTTTGTCGCCACTTGCGATGTTGTGCTGCGCAAAGGTAATGCGGTAGTTGTTGCTGAGCAATGACAATGTATCAACAACAACATCGTTTATGCTCATTGCTACGTAGGCATTAGCTATTGGCACATAGTCCACCTTGCTATCATACGACACTGATTTATAAGCATATACATTCACAACACTATCTGGATAAACCAACGCCGTAAGCACATAGTTATTCACCTCGTTCAGTTCTATATCTGAGTCTGTTTCGCAACTGCTTAGAGTCAGTGTAGCGACGAATGTCAATATGTATATCAGTCGTTGCATCATTTTGAACATCAGAAGTTTATACTATATTTCAGATAAGGCCAAGGCCAAGCTATGAGGCTAAATTGCTTTAGCTTATACTCTTCGGGCAAATCAGTGCCAGCATTTTTATTTTCCCAATATACAAACATCGGATTCTGGTGTGCATATATGTTGCTAATGCCAAAACTTACGCAACGCTCAGTATTGCCTTTGTGCTTGCGTATGTTGACGCCAATGTTGAGTGTGTGCGACGATGGCATGCGATAAGCATTGCGCTTACCCTCTACTGCATACGAGTAGCGCTCGCCATTGTCGGGTATTATGACGTATTTGTTGTCTGATATAGTAACTGGCAATCCTGTGCTATATTTCCATAGGGCACTCACATCAATATTGTCAGTAATCATAAACCTACCCAACAACGATACGGAGTGAGTGCGGTCGTTGTCGGCCAAAAACTCTTCACCGTTGTTTATCTCGTCAAATTTGGCTACTGAACGCATAAACGAATAGCCAGCAAAGCCAGAGAAACGTCCTCTCTTCCGATGCAAAAAGAGCTCAGCACCATGCGTATGTCCTTTGCCTATGCAAAACATCGCATCCCAGTCAGTATTGAGCAACAACTCTATCATTTGCGTAGTGCGATAGGTTTGCAAATTATAGTTTTTCTTCCAATACAAACTTGTTGTAATCTCTAAGTCGAATGGCATATTCCAGACCACATTGCCAGCTATTTGAATAGAATGCGGTACGCCAGCGTTCACCGCTACAGGCACCCACAAGTCGGCTGGCGAGGCAACCGACGACACACGTACTTGTTGCAAGAACTGCGTCATATCTGAATAACTCACCGAGATGTGCGTATTGTTACTTGTGGTGTAGCCTACTTGCAAACGAGGCTCGGCACGCATATAGATGCCATTGTCGTTGGGCGTATGCATGGCCGACAGATGCAACCCTACATTGACACTCCACCTATCAAAAATCATTTCATCTTCGACATAGGCATGATTTTCAAGCCTATAGATACGTTTTTTTTGCATTCGGTCAGCATCATCATAGTCAACATACGCAGAGTCAGTTTCGCTCAAATTGGTATTGTGCACCGAAATGCCCGGATTGAACCTATGATAAACAGCCCACACGCCCCATCTTATCACACTTGGCATGAAAGGCGTATACCAATTGAAGTCGATACGTGCATTTATATCGTTGATGCCGCTATAATAGCCGTTACGATACTTCACATTGCCTCGGTCGACATAGTTGGTTTGCATATTCCAAAACCTATATCGGCTCATCGAGAGAGTTGTGTTTGAAAACAACGACGAACCAAATATATGATTCCAACGCAACGAACCTACAATATTGCCCCACTGTATCTTTTGCTTGTCGTTGATTGATATTTTTTTTGATATTTCACCTTCATAATCTATCACAACATCCCGATAATTGTAGCCATAGCCAAACTTATCGTAGCCCACAAACAAACCTGCATAGAGCCTATTTTTGGGCGAAAGAATATAATTGACTTTGGCATGAATATCGTAGAAGCAAAACGAATATTGATTATCGACATTGCGTTGTATCTGATTAGAAAAAACATCAAAATATGTGCGCCGAGCCGACAATATAAACGACATTTTATCTTTCAGCACCGGACCTTCAAATGTAGCATTCGACGACAAAACACCAATGTTGGCATTGCCCGAAAAACGCTTCATATTGCCCTCGCGCATCTTTACATCGAGCACCGACGATATTCTGCCACCATAGCGTGCAGAGAAACCACTCTTGATAAGTTCGGCACTATTGACACTCTCAGAGTTAAAAACCGAATAGAGCCCCAGCAGATGATTAGGGCTATAGAGAAGCACATCGTCAAGCAAAACAATATTTTCGTCGGCATTGCCACCTCTGACGCTCATTCCGCCAAAGCCCTCTTCGCCGCCATGCACGCCCGGCGTACACTCCAACGACCTTATCACATCAGTTTCGCCCAGCAACGACGGTGCTCTTTTTATCTGTTCCATGCTCAAGCTCACACTCTTGCCACTACTGCGCTCGTAGGGCTCACGGTCAGCAGCAATAGTCACATCACTCATCTGCACTGAAGGCAACATACTGATACTCAATATTGTATCTGCTCGCATATCAAGCGTAAGATTTACAGTTTTGTAGCCTACAAACGATGCTCTGATTGCACTTTGTCCTTCGGGCAATATGAAACTAAAAAAGCCATAGCCATTGGTAGCTTGCCCCACATAGAGCAATGTATCGTAGACGTTGGCACCTATCAGCACCTCGCCCGACAAAGCATCTTTGCAGTAGCCACTAAGCGTAAAATAACGTGGTTTCACCGGAGCAACTATCACTTTTTGCCCCCTCACAACATAGCGCACAGGCAAGCGCGAGAAGATTTGCGAAAGCACATCGTGCAGGGTGTATGTGCCAATAGCCACACTCACATTTTGGTTGGCGTAGACCTTGCTGCTATAACTTATGGTTATACCCGTCTGGTTTTCGACGAGCGAGAGCAACTGCTTACAATTACCACTATATGAGCTCGTTAGCTTTATTGGCAAACTTAGCACATTTTGCTCATCTTGCGCACAGATATTTGTTTGGAGCAATAACAACATCAATAAAAACAACAAAAGGCGCATCAAAATACGCCTTTTGCCACAATAATATGTTGCTATGTTAAGATTCATGTAGCGTCTGCTTATCACAGACCCCAAATTTAATCAGATATTGTCAGATAACCATCATCTGACAATGCTATTTTTTTATCAAAGTGAATATTCAACTCTTCAAACACCTCATCGAGCGTCTGATTGTCAAACGATGTAGTTATGCGTACCGTATCAGCAACTATATTGCCACGCACACCATGTATTTGCGGATAGCTCTTAAGCAATTCATCTACAACCATTTGCATATTAGCATCTTCAAATTGCATTGTTGCTATGCTACTGGTGCTTATAGCCTCAGCAGCCTTAGGTGCATTATGATGTGCCACAGCCTCTATATGCTCTACAATAAAATCTCTAATGTCGCCAGCCCAAACCAATCCGATAACGAGGAAAGGCAACAATATGGCAGCATAGCGCATTGTGCGATGCAACATCTGAACTACTGAAATATGCGGTTTTGCACATTGCTGCTCCACCGTTTTCCATGCATCAACTTTCATGTCGGCCATTTGCAACGCACGCTTCAATGCAGCTTTTTGCTCTGCCGACAATGTATCATTTTGACATGCATCAAGAAACTTATCTATCTGTTGCTTATTTGTCATAAAGGTTTGTTTTTTAATAACTATCTGAAGTTTGTCAATTCAAATATATTCTTCACACCTTCAAGCGGATGTATATCAGCTTGTCCATCAGCAACTGCCTTGGTGCTGATATTTTTCAACTCACTCAGCTCAGCATTAGTTGCATCAGCATCGTAAGTTTGTGCAAACAATTCAAATATAAACTCCATCTTCGTCAGTTTTATGATTGTTGGCTTATTTTGCCCACAACTATTATTATGACAACTGTAGAATAGTTTACACGTATCTATTTTTGCACAGAGTTGCTATTTTTTTGTAAAAAACCTACAGCCGACAATGGCTTGAATATGTATTTATACACATTCAACTTCTTCAGAATAAGCGATATAAGTATAGGCACGAGACATCCCAACAACAAATTGAGCAAAACACTAAGCAACGACGGCATACCCAACTTAACAAACAACAGTCTAATAGGAGTTGCTAAAAAAGAATGAAATAGATATATCTCATAGCAATACAAACCACATATTTTGAGAGGATAAAAATCAATATCAAACCCTTTGAACAATGTCCACAATGCCAATGCCAAACACAGAGGCAAAACAAAAGCTACTATTGGAATCTGCCTAAAAGATATATTAAAATAGATAAAATACAGAAGCAATAAAACTGACAAAACACCAACAATAGCAGCTACAATTGATGGGATATTTATATTCTTATAAGCAATAACAAATCCGAGTACAAAAAATGGAAAATGAAAAAACAATTTGCCCAAGATAGAATAATGAGGTTGAAATAAACACATCAGAGCCAACGACAAAACCGTTGCCACAACACACAAAACCCGATACGGACAAAAATAGCTCAACAAATAGCACAAACACAAAACATACAAATACCAATACGGACCAACTTCGCCATAGAGAATGCGAAAAAACGTATGGGCATCATAATGATTATTGGCAGTGCCCGACAACATTGACATAGCAATAAACAACGCCGCAAAAACAGCATAAACAATGTAAAAATTGCCTACATTCACCAATATTTTGGAAACATTAGAAAAAATATAATGACAAAACAGATACCCACTACAGATAAAAAAACAAGGCATGTGAAACGAATAAACTATTGAAATAAGCCACTTCATACCCTGATGCAAATCAACATACGTATGCGAATTTACATAGCTCCCCAACAGATGCCCTAAAACCACACAAATTATTAGAAATCCCTTCAAGTTATCAATCCAGCCAACACGCTGTTTGCCAACTAATTGTTCATAAGAACTGCTTGCTTGCTTGCTTGCTTGCTTGCTTGCTTGCTTGCTTGCTTGCTAAGATTTTATTCATATCTTCAAAATAATTTAACGTTTTTTATAACCTTTCTATTTCATTTTCAGAGCATTGCGGAGTGTTGCTTCGCGCTCGCCTTCGGCACAACCCTCTTCTCTACTCTTCTCCAAGCCTATTGCTTCGCCACGTTTCTGATGATAATCAAGGTCGAAGTTGCGAGCATACCTTACTCAACTTCCCCACTTCATCACACACCTATAAATCAAAAACTTACAAAGCAACACAAAAGCTATTAACACGAATCTAACTAATATTAATAACAAAAGAACCGCTAACTCAAGTGGAAAGTTGTGTTTATAAATTCTCTTTTATCCAGTTCAGCATCATAGTGTAGAGGTGCTGACGTGTATTGCCACCTCTGATGCTATGATTTTTGTTCGGATAGCAAAACATGTCGAATTGCTTACCGGCGCTGATGAGTGCATCGGTAAATTCTGCCTGATTTTGCAGGTGCACATTGTCGTCGGCTGTACCATGTATGAGGAAGAGTTTGCCACTGAGGTTGTTGGCTAATGCCAATGGTGAATAGCTGTTGTAGCCACTTATATTTTCACTTGGTGTGCGCATATATCGTTCGGCATATATGGTGTCGTAGAATTTCCACGAAGCAACTGGCGCAACTGCTATACCAGCTTTGAAAACATCTGATCTACACAAACATAGACTCGACATAAAGCCACCAAAACTCCAGCCCCAAATGCCTATGCGCGAAGCATCGATATAGGGCAAACTGCCAAAATATTTGGCTGCTGCTATTTGGTCGTCGCTCTCATATTGTCCTAAATGCTGATAGGTGCATTTCTTAAACTCTTCGCCACGCAGTCCGGTGCCTCTGCCGTCTACACATGCAACTACATATCCTTCAGCAGCAAGTGTTTGCTCCCAGTCGAGCACCCATTTGTTGCTTACTTCTTGCGCTCCGGGTCCGCTATATTGCACCATTAGTAGCGGATATTGCTTAGTGGGGTCAAAGTTGGTGGGTTTTACTATCCATGCGTTTAGCTTAGTGCCATCAGCACCGGGTATGGTAGTAAATTCTTTGCGTGCTATGTTGGCTCCTGATAGTTTTTCGGCAAGTTTCTGATTATCTTGAATGGTCCACAATCGCTTGCTTGTGGCTGCATCGTGCATGGTGAAGATGAAAGGTGTGTTGGCGTCAGAATATACTTGTGAGTAGTATTTGTAAGTGGCACTTAGCCCTATGTTTGTTGTACCATTGCCACTACTTAGGCATCTCTCTTTTTTGCCGTCGAGGCTAATGGCATATACATCGCGGTTGATTGACGATGAGCGAGCTGCCTGATAGTAGAGTGTTTGTGTTTTGGCATCGAAGCCCAAAACATCAGTTACATCCCATTCGCCTTGTGTCAACTTGCGCTGCAATACTCCGTTGGTGCTGTATACGTAGATGTGGTTCCAGCCATCTTCTTCGCCTGTGTATATGAATGTTTTTCCATCGGGCAAGAAGAATGAGTTGTCAAGAACTGTTTCATCGACGTATGTTTTTGACTTGTCGGTAAAGATGTTGTTGCACACTGTTGATGAGGTGTTGGCCAATAGTATGTCAAGTTTATCTTGTCGTCTGTTGAGCAGGTATATTGCCAACTGTCCGTCGGTATAAGTCCATTTGATGCGTGGCACATACATGTTTTGCATGTTGCCGGTATCCATTGTTTTGGTTTGCTTTGAGGCTACATTGTATACTCGTACGCTTACTTCTGAATTTTTTTCGCCTGCTTTAGGATATTTGTATGAATATGTTTCGGTGTAGTTATTGCCGGCTTTGGCATTGTATATTGGGAATGAATATTCCTTTACTTGGCTTTCGTCGAAGCGTATGTATGCTAATTGCTTAGAGTCGGGCGACCATTCCATGGCGCTTGTCATGCTAAATTCTTCTTCATATACCCAATCAGGCGCACCATTTATTACTTTGTTGTACTCGCCGTCAGTAGTGATGGCACTTGTAGAGTTGTAGCGTAGTTTTTTTATGTATATGTTGTTATTTTTCACGTATGCTACCATGCTGCCGTCGGGCGATATTATGGCATCGCGTTCCTGACCTTGCTCGCTGAGGCGTGTAAGCTCGTTGTATTGTATGTTGTATACGAAGTAATCGGCTGTGTATGAGTGGCGATAGATGTTTTGACGATTGGTGCTAACGAGTATTTTTTCTTCGTTTTCTGAAAAAACAAAATCATCAATATCTTCAAATTGGCTATCTTCTATTTTATCCAAATCCATTATTGTTGCTACCTCTTTACCATCTTTGTAGGCAAACTTTTTTATGGCAGAACCAACTACGGCTGCATAGTGCTCACCATCGGCAAGTGGCGTTATGGCTGGCGCATAGCGTGGGGCGTAGGTATGGTTGAGCTTGAGGTCGTCAATGGTTATGTTGTTTTTTTGCGCATTGGCTGTTATGCTTATTGTGGCTAATGCTATGAGTGTTAGCAGTTTCATATTTTTGGTATTTTGTTATTTTTTTGAATGAAGAACTATCAAATGTATTTCGGGTGCTGCACAAAATCTGATATTGCGGCGCGATGTACCAATGCCGTTGGAACAAAGCACTGGTTGTTTGTGGCTATTGTATTTTATTCCGTGCCTAAACCGTTGTCCGTAATGGCTTGGCAATATGGGTGCATATAGTCCGAAGAGTGTAACTTGTCCGCCATGCAAATGCCCTGCTACTGTAAAGTCTACTTTTGGACACTCTACATCTTCTATGTAGTCTGGGGTATGAGTTATGAGCATCACAAAGTCATTGGTTGTTATGCTATCATCGTCAGGACAAGGTATGGTTTCACGCTTTGCAAATGTGTTTTGTGCGCCCAATATTACAAGTCGGCTACCGTTGATGTTAATAGTATTGACGGTATTGTCGGCTGGTGTAATGCCATGTTGGCGCATATTGCTTAGTATCATTTCGGTGCAACGTTCGAGGTCGTTGTTGCCCAACACTGCAAAGGCACCGTAGCGAGGTTGTGCGCTCATTATTTCGTCAAACAATGGGTCGACATATTGGCACCCTTCCTGATAATCGCCACCAAGCAGTATGATGTCTGGCTTTAGCTCGCGTAGCATGTTGCCAAGACTTGTGAGCGTTTTGCTTGTAAAACGACTGGCGTAGTGTGTGTCAGTAACGAACACAAGGCGCACACTATCAAGACCTTCAGCAATGTCAGGCGAAGTTATATCGAGGCGCACACAACGTCTGATGCCTTTGTGGCTACACTTGAGGCGCTCACGACTTTGCTCTATGCTGATGCTATTTTGTGCCGCAATGCTTAGTGTGGTCAGCAGTGTTATTAGTATTGCAATAGTTTGCTTCATTTACTCAGCAATTGGTCCTGAAATCCAAATCTCTTCATCAATATATACGGCAGCAAATTGTCCGGGCGTAACGCCACGTTGTGGTTCGTCAAATATTATGTAGAGCGCCTCTTTGCCCATGCGTAGCGTAGCTTTTTGCAGTGGTTGCCTATAGCGTATGCGCACATCGGCACGTAAGGTATCGGCTGGCTGCATGGCATGATCTGGACGCACGTAGTGTACTTCGTCATGGTTGATGCGTATCACTTTACGGTATAATCCTCGGTGATTTTCGCCCATGCCAACAAATATTTGGTTGTGTTCTACATTGGTGCCTATGATGAACAATGGTTCAGGAAAGCCGCCAATGTTGAGACCTTTGCGCTGCCCGATGGTGTAGAAGTGTGCACCTTGATGCGTGCCTACTTTTTGTCCGTACATAGGATGGAATGGATAGGCGTGCGATAGTTGCATCAGGTCAGCTTCAGTGTCAGTTTGCTCCCAATTCCGATTGAATATTTCACATTCGGGCTCTATTATGAATACTTTGCCAGTTTTGGCTGCAAGTTTTTGTTGCAAAAATACGGGGAGGTCAACTTTGCCAACAAAGCAGATGCCTTGCGAGTCTTTTTTGTGAGCTGTGATGAGATTGAGCTCGTTGGCAATGCGTCGCACTTCAGGCTTAAGCATATCGCCTATCGGGAACATAGCTTTGCTGAGTTGCTGCTGGTTGAGTTGGCAGAGGAAGTAGCTTTGGTCTTTGTTTGGGTCAGAGCCTGCCAATAATCCGTATATAGGCTGTCCGTTGGCAGCGGTTTGTATTGTTTTGCGACAATAATGTCCCGTGGCAACGTAGTCAGCCCCCAACTTTATAGCTTCTTCCATAAAACGGTCGAATTTTATCTCGCGGTTGCATAGCACATCGGGGTTGGGGGTGCGCCCTTTTTCATATTCGGCAAACATATAGTCAACCACACGAGCTCTGTATTCGGTTGAGAGGTCGACCATATGAAAAGGTATATCGAGTTTGCGAGCTACGGCTTCGGCATCAAACTTGTCGTCCATCCACGGACAATCGCCTTTTAGGAGTCCGGTAGTATCGGTCCAGTTGCGCATAAAAAGTCCGATAACATTGTATCCTTGCTGCTTCAGCACATAAGCTGCCACGCTTGAGTCTACTCCACCCGACAGCCCTATGACTACTGTTTCGCTCATTGAATAAAATTTGCTAATTCTAAAATTGTTACCCTAAAAAATTGTGCAAATTTAATCAACTGAAGTGGTAAAAACAAAACAGATGAAGAACCTTGAGTTTCGTTGCACTGACAACGCCGATGACACAGATTATTTACTCAACTTTCGCAAGTAGGAGTTAACAATCTATGCCTGACTCTTCTCTTATTTTGTCAAGAATGGCTTGTGCGCGGTCGAAGTCTTCATCTAAAAATGTGTATACTACTGATTGACCTAAAAACTGCGATGTATTGTTGGTCCACGTAACGCCCGGATCGTGACGATAAAACTGTATACCAGCCTCTTCGAGCTGATGTTCAAAGATGGCTGTTTCGGCACTATTCGGATTGGCATATATGCGTTTGTTTGAAATCATAATGTGTTTGTTTTTAGCAAAAATAGTGAATTATGTTGTGAGTTTTGATGTTTCTTTTGCCTAAAAACTCATCTTTTCTTTCTCTTTTTGCGACGTTGTTTTTGGTCGTTTTTGCGTTCAGCTCTCGATTTGTAGTCGGCTGTGTTGGTAAGCGGATTGAGCTCTGGGCGCATTTCGTCGTCAGCAGTATCAGCATCGGCGTGAGCATTGTTGTAGGCTGCTTCGTAGGTGGGTATTTGTTGCCCATTCATATTCACTGTTGCTGAGAGTCTGCCATCTTTGTGTTGCTTCACTTTCAGTGTAAACATCTGCTCCCACAGTTGCTCAAATTCGTTGATAAATGCATGCACTATGGTATAGTTGGTCGTTATTACCAAATTCTCTTGGTTGAAAGCTTTGGCTGTGTATGTCCAATTGTAGCTACCTGTGAAGGCTATTCGCCCATCGATAAGTCCGAACTTATTGTGCATGTGATACTTAGAGTTATCTACTTTTACTTGTAGTCCGGCTCGAGCAAGGTCTTTTATTTGCGAACCTGTGTCGCGCATTTTGTTTCCATCAGTTATTAGTCGCACTTTGATGCCCTTAGCATGGGCAGCTTTGAGGCTCCGACCTAAATTTTCGTCACTAATGGTAAACACGCATAGGTCTATCGACTTTTTGGCGCGAGCTATATGGAAGGCTATATTTTCCGGTATGTCTTGCCCGGGCGAAAAGAGCACTTCATGCATACGAAACGAGTTTTTTTCTATAACATCAAAGGCGTTTTCTATCCATCTGAGTGCTTTAAGTCCGTCGCCGTTTTGTCCCAGTCGTTTAGCCTCGTTGAAGAGCTTCGACTTTAGTTCACCACGTTCAGCTCTATCAAGTTCGTTGAGCCGACTTACTATAGTTGCTGGCACTTCGTAATCTTTTCCCAAATGAAACATTTCTGAGAAAAATGCTACTATGTCATCGCTCTTGCTTTTCATGTTTTCAAACTTTTTTATTTTGCAATAATATTTTCTTGTGCTCGGTTGCCAAGTTCTATTATCTCCATATCTTTTATTTCGCCATTGTCGATAACAAAACGCAACGCTGTGCGCACTGTGTGGAAGCCAAACATTCCGCTTGCTCCCGGATTGATATGCAGGCACTGATATTTTTTGTCGTATATCACTCTCAAAATGTGCGAATGTCCACACGCCATCAGCTTTGGAGGGTTGCTTGCAAGTGTTATCAGCGCCTTGGCCGAATACTTGCCCGGATGCCCGCCTATATGCATTAGCAATACATCTACGCCCTCTACTTCAAAACGTTCTATTTCGTTGAGTGTATAGCGCATTTCTGCGTCGTCAATGTTGCCATATACTGCTCTCAGTGGCTTGAAGGCTTGTAGCTGCCTTAGCACATCCATGCTGCCTATGTCGCCCGCATGCCACACCTCATCGCAGTTGGCAAAGAGAGTTAGAATGCGAGGATCGAGATAGCCATGCGTATCTGAAATCAAACCTATTTTTTTCATTTCTTTTTATTTTACTCAAGTTTCGCAAGTAGAAATGTACTGCAAACAAATCCACAAATACGACCTTCCCATTAATTTTACTTTTTCTGTGCCGACAGAAAAAGTAACAAAAAGAACTCGTCGCTGTTGCCACTCCGCTAA